>CAZDMX010000083.1:0-7942 GCA_964506085.1 uncultured Thiothrix sp.
CCAAACACAAAGAAATATGAAAAAAATATGTAGTGTTCTACATCTAATTTATTTCAATTATAACTATTAAAATAAACCTTATCGTACGAACCGTATGAAATTCACACAATAAATTCTTAAATACTTTAGTATTTCTCAACTACTGAAATACTAGCTTCAACTGCATGCAACAGCTTACTCAAGTTATCATATTCATCAGGAGCGAGACCTTTATTCAGTTCACTTCTAACTTCCATTTCAAAAGAATTAAACTTACCCAATAATTCTTTTTTATAAACCCCTGTTGCATCACTTTTTAGATTACTTTCAATATCTAGCATCACTGTTATTATTCCTTTTCTTGTCCAAAATACACTGGAAATACAATATTATTATTCTTTAGCAGTATATGATCATCGTTTATAGACTCAATATAATACTCACTACCTACATGCGATCCTTTGAAGTACTTATTTCCTTCCTTTGAGACTACGAATGGGATTTCGCCAACGCTTACACTTCGTATCGACAACTTTATATCTGCATCAGGTGTCCGAAATATTTCTCTAAACCTAAATGGATATGAACTATTCTCTAAAAATTCCTCTTTAAGCTGTAACCAACGCACTTGCTCTTCTTTGGTCAGCCTTCCTTTAACAACGATCGTCCCTTTGTTTAAGTTGAGATCAATACGTTTTGCAAACTTTTCAGCTACCATTTTCTTTTCTAAAACAACATACATCTCGTGAAGATTTCTAACATCATCATCATTAATAGAGATAACGCCTTGCACATCACTACGGATATTTTCCTTGATGCTTAGCCATTTACTTCTGCTATCCGTCAGTCCTTTGGCTTTTAATCTTCCATGCTCAAGAGTTGTAAATGTTATTTCATCTTCACCCAGTGAGCGGGCTATCTTACGGGCATTGTCTTCAAGTTCTGTGTCAACAAAAATATGCGAAACAATCTTTCCTTTAAACTCAGACATTTCCTCGACAACTAAAGCCTTGTCTACTGTTGTTGAAACATACCCTTTAACCTGAGTTATTCCATTATTTCCTCTTTTAATATAAAGACCTGGGTATTTATCTACCCTTATGATCGCACTAATTTTCTGACCTGCAGTTTCAGTAAAGCCAAGCAATCCTGGGATTCCTCCATACTGCTGTGTCAGGTAATGAATATTGCCAAGCAACATAACTACTGCTGCCAACCATAACCAAGGATTTCCAAGTATAGATGCCTTACCAAATCGACTATCTACCGCTCTTGTACCATGAGAACTACTGTCTGCTGTTAGCTTTTTTGTAGTCGTATCATAACTTGGCCAAGGTTGATTTTTCTCAGCTATAGTGAAATCAACAACACCAATATTGACTAGTTGATTAGGCTGTAAAATAATCTCATGTGACCCTACATCCCGGCCATCAATATATACTGGCTGAGCAAGAGGAGTTAAACGTATCTTTCCTCTATCAAGCTCAACTGCAACATGTCTATCTGCTACATTCGCACCATTAAAAATGATGTCACATCCAACTGATTTACCAATTACAACACCTGACGTATCTTGCAGATCTGCTGTGGCACCTTCGTTGACTCCAGACAACACCTTTACAACATATTGTACATTCTGTTTTGTCATTTATCTTAACCCTATGGATCGACGGCATTTATTCTTAGATACGTGGTTTTTCCATAACCACATCCTGATTGTCACCTTTGAATACTTTCAACTCTATACTTTCTTCAAATTTATCAGGAGCATCCGAACTAAAATGAGTAACACCTCTTGCATCAACCCATTTGAAAATTCTTGTAGTAGAAACTTTCTTATCAAGTACTTTAGACATCTCAAGTACCGCCGTGACAAAAGGTTCAGGGCCTTTAAAATAAACCATACTGTCAACATCTGAAGATATCCACTGATAACGGTGATCTAAAATACCTAGTCGTTCTAACGAGTTTGTGAATTTACTCGCTGTGATATTTGACAGACTCACACTACCTGTTTGCATCTCTTCTTCGCGCTCTACAAAGAGGGTATCTCCATCGTAATACCAGACCAATCCATTTGATTTAAGTACATCCAGAAAAATGCTTTTTGCTGTCTTCTCCTTGTAGTAACCACTAATGACCGTATCAATTTTATCGCTCATTATGATGGGAGTGTTTTGAGAAGCAGAGAGCGCTTCTAAAAATGATTTCAAAGGCTCTTGGTCAGAATAGTGAGTATACGTTCCAGCATTCCACTGAAGTTCTTTTGCCTGTGCTGTTGATATGCACAGTAATACAATACATATCAAGCTACGCAACATTTTTTTAGTCGCAGGATTTGAGTTTATACTTATCATTATTGAACCCTTTCTCATTTTCGTTGTATGAAATCTAGGTTACAAATTAAAATCCTTAGCGAACAGCACCACAATGACAAAAAAGCCTATATTAATTATAAGCGGTTAGTAATCACGCAATACCTATAATTTATATTTAGGAACGTGCATGAAATAACTTGAACAATTATTCCATGCACGTTCCTTAGTTATTGATGTTAACTAAGATTGGCTACTCTTAAAACAGCTCAATTCATCTGCTACATTTTCCTCTTGTTTCTCCTCAAGTAACATATCTTCTTGACTTCTAATTTTAATAAACTCATCTACCTTTTCCATGTCCTTATTCGCGTGTTGCAGCTTCTCCCTCACTTTATTTAGATTTTTTTCAACATCTTCTAACTGCACCTCAAAAGCAGGGATTACATCTTTTAGCTGTTCTTCTTTTTCCTTTAAGCTTTCCAGCTTCAGGTTGTAGCCTCGAATTTCATTTGGAGAAAAACTATCCCCCTGTAATGTATCGAACATGGCTGCTTGCTGTTGCACTCGCCATGAACCATAGTCTCGGAACTCAACTCTTGCTTGTTGCAATTTAAGCTCAGCCTCGGCAAATGAAGACTTTGCTCTTTGCAACTCCCGGTAAATACGTTCCACTCGCTGAGAACGGATTTTCTTAAGTTGCTTAATACTCATTACAAAGACCCATTAAGAAAGACTCATTACGTAGTATTCCTCATTACTATTTCCTTTAACTGCGCAATAGTCTGTTCCATACTGTTGTATTCTGTAGAGGGTTGCTTTAAGAATGTGTTGATTTCATCAATTTTAGCAACGGCTTCATCAGCCAGAGGATCTGCGCCTTTGGTGTATTCGCCTACTCTTATTAAAAATTCAATCTCCTGATACTTTGCTAATAGTTCATTAACTTTAGCGGCCATCTGGCTGTGTTCAAGAGTCACTAATGAAGGCATTACCCGACTTAAGCTATCTAAAATATCAATGGCTGGATAATGGTTTTTTGCAGCAAGATTACGAGACAACACGATATGTCCGTCTAGCAATGATCTGATTTCGTCAGCTATCGGCTCTGACATATCATCACCTTCAACTAATACCGTATAAAAAGCAGTAATGGAACCCTTATCATTACATCCTGCCCGTTCTACCAATTTGGGTAATTCGGCGAACACAGATGGAGGGAAACCTCGTCGTGCAGGTGCTTCTCCCGCCGCTAGGCCAATTTCTCTTTGAGCTCTGGCAAATCGTGTTATAGAATCCATCAGCAACAAAACATTCTTCCCCTGATCTCTAAAGTATTCAGCAACAGCAGTCGCCACATAGGCGGCTTTTAGCCGTTCGATAGCAGGTCTGTCCGATGTGGCAACAATGAGCACCGTCTTCTTCATGTTCTCCTCACCCAATGAGTCTTCGATGAATTCTCGTACTTCTCTACCCCTCTCTCCAATTAAGGCAACTACGTTTACATCAACATCTGCGTGAGCCACTAACATACTAATAAAAGTACTCTTTCCCACACCTGCTGCTGCAAAAACCCCCATTCGCTGTCCAATACCACAGGTAAGCAAGCCATCAATCGCCTTTACACCCACCGACATAGCTTTACTGATTTTATTTCTCGACAACGGGTCAGGGGAATTCTGAACCACGGGGTAGGATTCTTTGAAAGTACGGTTCTCATTACCACCATTATCAATAATGTTGCCGACTCCATCCAGCACACAACCGAGCAAGTCATCACCCACTGGCACTTCCAGCATAACGCCGGTCGCAATGACTTGAGTACTAGTTGACATGCCACTCATATCACCGATAGGTGCTAATAAGACTTCTTTTTGGTCAATACCGATGACCTCAGCAGGTATACCTTGTTCATCATATTTATTTCTTAGCAAACATAGCTCACCAATGGTGGCCTGTGGCAATACTGCGCGCACAACTGTACCTGCTACTTGTAAAATCCGCCCGTTTAATGCTAGTGGCGAGCAATTCTCTACCGCATCACCCAGCACATCACCTATGTATTTTAGTGACATAATCTTCTATGCTCCTGAAATTTCGATCTTACCAACAGGCCGTAATTTTACTTGCTTAGTTAGCTCATCAAAGGACAATACCGGAATACCCGCTGAAATTGATTCAAGATGGGTGCTTAAATATCGACGTAACTCAAGGGAAGTCAGTAAAACAGGACGCGCAGATAAATCTGTCATGCCTCTTGCCAATTCTTCATTAGCCAGCAGAGCATCACGGAACTTGCCTGCAACCTCATCATCCAAGGCTAAATGAGTTCCTGTAGGAGTCTGCCGAATACTTTTCTGAATCAAGCTCTCCGTACCTGGGTCCAGTAAATATACGGGCAACACATTTGATCCATAGGTGAAAGAATGACTAATTTGACGCTTCAGACCTGAACGTACATATTCTGCCAATGTCGCTGGATTTTTTTCAGACTCGCCCCATTCGACCAGGGTTTCAAGAATCTGCCTTAAATCCCTGATTGAAATTTCCTCTTCAACCAAACGCCTCAACACATCGGCTATTTTAGGAAGCGGGACATGCTGCTGAGTTTCTTTAATAAGTTCGCCATACCCTGCGGATTCCATTTTTGTAAACAGGCTATGTACTTCCTGTACTCCTATAAATTGGCTAGCATGAGACTTGAGTACATATTCAAGATGATAAGCAAGGATCGCTGCGGGTTCCATGGTCCTCACATCATGTTCTGAGAGCTGTGATGTATAGTTTTTTTCAACCCAGATAGTGGGTAATCCTGGTAAAAAGCCTTGTCCCTTCTCATAAGGTACTTGCATAGACTCAAGATCTTGTGTCGAATGTTGTACAAACACCTTATCCAGACCTAGCTGACCTTCCCCCACCGGAATGCTTTGAAAGGAAATCCGATAACCATCGTCGCCCAGTTTATCCCTCATTCTCAAGCTAATCGCAGGGACTACAACACCCATATCTTTATAGAAGTTACGACGTACATTAACCAGCTTCTTATTAAGCACATCAGGAATAAGAAAGTTTCTTGCGTTATCTGTAATTTCTACCAATATAGGCGTTACCGCTTCTCGCGTATTCCCTACTGCACTTTGCAAGGCTTTAAGACGTTCTTTTTCATTTTCTTCAGTACCAATAACCGAAATAACCTCTGTCTCATGGAATTTATGATCATTCACCTTCTGCATCACGAACCCCATTACTCCTAACAAAAGACCAATGAACATAAATATCGGGGTAGGAAAACCAGGAACCAATCCCATTGCAAAAACAACGCCAGAGGAAATTAACAAAGCGCTAGGCTGGGCAAGTAACTGGTTTCCAATATCCTGTCCAAGATTCGTTTTTTCATCAACGGCTACACGAGTTACGATAATTCCAGCAGTGATCGATATAAACAGCGCAGGAATCTGTGAAACCAAACCATCCCCAATAGTCAAAATAGAATAAACCGAAGCCGCATCACCAACTGACATGCCTTGTTGCAACATTCCCACAGAAATACCACCGAGGATATTCACAAAAATAATGACCATGCCCGCTATGGCATCGCCCTTTACAAACTTGAGCGCGCCATCCATTGCGCCATAAAGCTGACTTTCTTTTTCCAATGTATTTCTGCGGCTTCGAGCTTCCTCCACAGTAATAACGCCTGAGCGCAAATCACTATCTATACTCATTTGCTTACCCGGCATTGCATCCAGTGAAAACCTTGCGCCTACTTCTGCAACCCGTTCAGAACCTTTTGTAATGACTATGAACTGTACGATGGTGATAATAAGGAAAACAACAAAGCCCACGATCAAGTTGCCAGCAACAACAAACTCTCCAAAGGTTTGAATGATTTGTCCTGCATCAGCTTGTAATAAAATCAATCGAGTAGATGCAATACTCAAAGAAAGTCGAAATAGTGTAGTGAGCAGTAATACAGCAGGAAATGCGGAAAAAGATAACGGCGAGGGTAAATAAACAGCCACCACCATTAGCATAATAGTGCCAGCCATGTTGAATGCTATAAACACATCCAATATCCAAGTGGGCATTGGCAGAATCATGATAAAAGCAATCGTCACCAAGAATAAGGCTAATACCACATCATTACGACGAGTAGCTTTTAACAATATTCTTTGCATTTTTTCACTAAACACTCTTATACCTCTTTAATTTTATTATTATTTAAGATTTTTTGTGCAAAAGAATATGGCAAGACATAGAGACTTATCAATCAGGCTCTATTGATCCTGAATCAAACTTTCCAGGCCAACTGTCAGGAACAATTGCCTTACTTCATTGTTAGGGTTCTTTAAACTCAAACCTGCTGCATTTTGCTTAATAAAAGCATTAAGCAATACACGAACACCATCGGGGGTCACCGTTGGGACTTTCTCAAAATTAATAATAATTCTTTGATCATTTGATAAATCTGTTTGAGACAATACCTCCTCAAGCTGAGGTGACAGCGATCCATCCAGATTACCGTCTAATTCAATAAAGCGAGCTGTTTTTTCATCCAAAACCTGAATAGAGCTATTCATAACTTTTCCATTAATTAAATATACATTTGATTTATCAACTGTCTTACACGGGTGCAACAAAAAGAACATTTTCTTTTATCGCAATGACATAGACATGTGTACCTGCAGGACAATCATCTCCTCTTAATTGCCACATCTCACCATGTAGAGTTGTTTCAGTAGTGCCATCAACAATTGCTTGCGCTAAAATAATCTCTTCATTTAGCAAATGCTTACCAGGGTATGCGACCAATAAATTATAAAAGGTAGACTTAATACCTTGAAATAAACGACAAAGCATAGGCCCCAACAAAAATATGGCTAAAAACAAAAGGACTTGCCAACTCCAAAAATACTCTGCCATTGTCAACACAAGGAGGCCCGTTATTGCAGCTGCTATTGCTAACCACAGAGCAACATTCTCAGGTAAGAGTCTTCTAACAGAAACTCCTGGTTCACGAATTGCCTCAACTGTTTTAGCTAATTTGGGGTTCACGTATTGAAGATATAAGCGCAATACCTTTCGTCGTATTGATAACACTTTATTACGCAAACCTTGAATAGCGCTGGAATTATTTTTATCCTCTTGCATCATGGCCCCATGTTTCACTGACATAATATTCTTCTCGTTCTTGTCAAATGTTTACCTATAATCCTCAGTTGAGGGTGTAGACAACTTATAGCTAAGATTTCTGGTTTATTTTTAGCTCTAGGAGCCTGTCCTAACTACTAAAACCCCTCTACTTAGAACAAAAGCTAATCCTGTAGGTTGGTGGTGAGGAACGAACCCCAACGTAGTACGGTTTGTTGGGGTTCCTGCGTTACCACCAACCTACAAATTGTGACTTTTACGACAACCTCCTTGGGGGAGAGAGCCTGTTCTGGACGCAACCGATCAATAAAGACACCAATAAGTAATCATTTCAAGTTACGTTGAATCATTCCTGCCAAGCTAATATACAAGCTACCTGTTGTAACTCTAAAATATTCAGACCAAATGTCGTTATACCTAGAAAACAGGCAAAAGAACCAAAAAAGTAAAAATCCACGTTCTAAGAACGTGGATTTGATTTCACCCTAAAAGGGTGT
>CAZDMX010000084.1:0-7883 GCA_964506085.1 uncultured Thiothrix sp.
GATTCAGTGCTATAGGCATTCGCAGTAGTTTCAACTGCGTTTTTTAGGTTTAACCCACTACCCGCTTTGGATTGCTCTGTACCCATCAAACCTAAGTCGCTGGAGTACTAGCTATTACTTAACCACTTTATTAATCATCAATGAAACCGTTTCAGCTTCACCCACGGAAACTGGACTTTTCTCGATATATAAATCACCAGGACTCTTTGTTGGAGTACCGCCAATAGAAACCCTCGCACCTACCGTAACCTGTTTAAAGCCGGACAATTTTAACTGCGGCATCATAGCCATGCTGTCATCAAGAGTCACTTCAATGGGTAGATCTTTGACTTGCTTACGAATAGCAGCCAATGGCATAGGTGGCCCTGTTACCGCTTTTGCATAGATAAA
Source organism: uncultured Thiothrix sp. (assembly GCA_964506085.1). Lineage (GTDB taxonomy): Bacteria > Pseudomonadota > Gammaproteobacteria > Thiotrichales > Thiotrichaceae > HyVt-477. Next base: position 391 of record CAZDMX010000084.1, read on the forward strand.
CACCGTGAGATCGGGATTTGTTTTAGCTTTTAGTCCTGCTTCAAGGTCAATTTTCAGGGTGATGCTTTGCTTGCCTAGTGCATCAGCTGAGAGTGCAGCAGTGGAAGAACTTGGTGCATCCGCCGAGTTATCTCCAACAGCATCAACTGAGCCACCTTCTGCTGTAATAAGTTGAATAACTTCTTGTCTTTCCTTTGACCCTGCTCCCAGTCTAGGCAGAACTCTTTTCCAGTAGCCGATCGCTTCTTCTTTTGCACCGCGCTGTTTCGCGGACATTCCTGCCAACCAAAGTCCCATCAAGTTATCAGGCTCTTGTTTCAATGCTTGATGAATATATGTTTCTGGCTTGCCCATTAAGTTACCATCGTTGCTAGCCCCTAGCGCATCTGCCATTTGTAGCAATAAAGACGTATCATCTGGAGAAAGAGCTAGAGCTTTTTCATACGCGGTAGTCGCGTCTTCTGGACGATTCATGAGCATGTAAGAGCGACCTAGCATGCTCCAGCCCTTTAAGTTATCAGGCTCTTTCTTTAATTTACCCTCCAGCCTAACAACCATTTGTTCCATGCTTAATTTAGGTTTTGAGCTATCAGCCTTATCAGCATTATTAGCCTGAGCATGTTGACTAGCACTACTTTCGGTTAGTGCTCTTGGTTCCCCGATCTTTAAATACATACCTGTTGCTAAAATAGGGACAAACAACGCAACTAAGAGTACAGGGAGCTTTGAATGTTTTTGCGCATCAGCATGAAAGTTGCCATCTTCAGCTTCATCAAGATCATCATAAAGTGCTTCTTCTAGTTCATCCTTGGCTTGCAAATAGGTTTCTTCTTCAAGCCCTCCTTGTTTGAACTCTTCTTCTAGTTCTGCTAATTGTGATTGGGTAATACTAATATTTTGCTCACGGCGATCGTCAATGATATCGGTGGGCTTACGCAACAATGGGGGCAATAAGAAGGCCAGCGCCACTACTAACAATAAAAATGAAAGTATCCAAAATACTACATTAGGGTTTAAGTGTAGATCCATTGTTAGTCCTCTGACTCTAATAATTTACGCACTTCATCTCGTTTACTTTTATCAAGAGTAACCGTTTTCTCAGACTTGTTTCTACGGGTCACAGAAATCAGCACAATGAAGCCAGCCGCTAACATGATAAAAGGTCCAAACCAAAGCAACCATGTAGATTTATTTATCGGAGGTTTATACAACACAAAGTCGCCATAACGCTCCACCAAAAATGTTTTAACTTCTATTTCGCCTAGGTTTTCTACCGTGATCATTTCATAGACTTGATCACGTAAATCTTTAGCAAGTTCTGCATGCGATTCCGCTAGGTTCTCGTTTTGACAAACTAAACAACGCAGCTCATTCATCAATTGCTTATAAAGCACCTCTTGCTCTTTATTATCAAAATTGCGAACTTCAATACCTGACCAAGCTAGGCTCATTAAGGCTGATAAGAACAACCCCAACATTACTTTATGCCATATGCTGTGTTTATAGCTCATGCTGTCAACCCTCTTCTCGTAATTTTATAACCAGAGGCGCAAGAGTTTCATCAACATCGTTCTGCTTCAATGGACCCGTAAATTTATAACGAATAATACCTTTCTTATCGATCACAAAACTCTCAGGCACTCCATATACACCCCAGTCAATTCCTGTTCTTCCGGTCTGATCCACGGCAATTTTACTGTAGGGATTGCCAAACTGTACTAACCACTGTTTCGCCTTCGAGCCATAATCTTCCGTCCCATAATCTTTGTAATTTAAGCCCAGCACATCGACATTGTATTTATTCACAAAATCAGTGACGACCTTATGCTCTGCTCGACAAGACACACACCATGAAGCCCAGACATTAAGCACCCAGACTTTACCCCTCATGTCTTCTGGAGAAACCGTACCTTCTTTATATAACTGTGGCAGGGTGAACGCAGGTGCAGGTTTCCCCACCAGTGGCGATGGAATCACACGTGAGTCTAGGTATAACCCTTTATACAGCAGTACAACCAGTGCTAGAAAAGCCACGAGCGGAATGAGGTAGCGACTCATGCCAAGGATTCCTTCTGATTAGGCTGAGTAGCTGTAGTAGCGGATTTTTTTCCGACACTGCGCGCTTTTTTACTTAAACGACGATAACGCTTATCAAAAGCGGCAAACAAACCACCTAAGCCCATAAGAATAGCGCCTAGCCAAATCCAGCGAACAAAAGGTTTGTATTGCATCCGTAAGCTCCAAGCACCTTCTTCACCTAGCGGCTCACCTAACGCAACGAATAAATCGCGGAAGATTCCGGCATCAATACCCGCTTCAGTCATGGGCATGGTTTGCACAAGATAGGTTCTTTTTTCAGGATTCAATACGGCGACTTCTTTATTATCACGAGTGATGACAATGGTAGCTCGGTGCGCAGTGAAGTTTGGCCCTTTAGTGTTTTCTACACCCAGAAACTTAAATTCATAGCCCGCTAGTTCATACCCTTCATTAGGCGCAAGTCGGACATCTTTCTCGATACTATAAATCGACACTAAGGTTATTCCCGTAAACGATACCGCTAAACCAATATGCCCGACCATCGCCCCCCAACTGGTGCCAGACAACTTGAACGGTGAGCGTTTTTGCCTTATCACCCACATCAATGCAGTAAGAGCTATCCAGCTCGAAGCTAACAGCCCCATGAACGTTAAACCTGAAAATTCAGGTGCAAAAACTAATGGCAGCACAATAGCAGCCACCAATGCAAAGATAAGGGGTAGCCATAGGATGCTGAGTAAACGAGAGATACTATCCTTCTTCCAGCGCAGCAACAACCCAAAGCCCATCACAGCCGCTAGCACAATGCCTAGTGGAACCATAATGGCATTAAAGTAAGGTGGGCCTACAGAGATTTTACCGAGAGATAACGCATCGGTTATCAAGGGGAACAAAGTACCCAACAACACGGCACTTGTCATCACCACCAAGATAATATTATTAGCTAACAAGCCCGATTCTCTTGAGACGAGTTCAAACTTTGCATTGGAGGCAAACTTAGGCGCACGGATACTAAACAACGTCAACGACGCACCGATCACTACCAATAAGAACACAAGGATAAATAAACCGCGTTGAGGATCGCTCGCAAAAGAGTGTACCGACGTTAATATCCCGGAACGCACCAGAAAAGCGCCCAGTAAGATCAACGAAAAAGCAGAAATAGCCAGCAACACTGTCCATGCTTTAAACATGCCACGTTTTTCTGTCACCACCAGTGAGTGCATCAACGCGGTACCCACTAGCCAAGGCAAAAAGGAAGCATTTTCCACAGGATCCCAGAACCACCAACCGCCCCAACCTAGCTCGTAATATGCCCACCAGCTACCTAACGCGATACCAATAGTGAGGAAAACCCATGCAATATTAGTCCAAGGTCTAGCCCATCTCGCCCATGCCACATCTAACTTTCCACCTATCATGGCAGCTATTGCAAACGCATAAGCCACTGAAAAACCTACATAGCCTATATACAATATAGGTGGATGAATCGCTAAACCAATATCTTGTAATAAAGGGTTAAGATCACGGCCATCAGCCTGCATTGGAATACGGTCAAACGGGTTAGAAGTAATGATCAAAAACAGCAAGAACCCCACTGATATCAAACCCATAACACTGAGCACACGGGCTAGCATGACTATTGGAATACTTCGACTAAATAAGGCAACGGCAAGACTCCAAGTCGATAAAGTAAAAGCCCATAGCAATAAAGAGCCTTCGTGCGCTCCCCACACTGCCGACACTTTAAACAGGTTAGGTAAGGCTGAATTAGAAGTGGAGACGACATAACGAACGGAAAAATCATCGGTCAAAAAAGCGTAGATAAGACAACCAAAAGCAAACGCCAAAAACACCCACTGTGCAATCGCAGCAGGTTTGGCTATCGCCATATAATTTGAGTTACCACGAAAACTTCCATATAAGGGAATTGATCCCAAGATGACTGCAATTGCTAACGCAATAATCATCGACATTTGACCTAGCTCTGGAATCATAACTAATATCCCCCATCCACTTTAGTCTGCTCTTTCGCCTTATCAATCTGCGAATTCTTAGACTTATTAGCTTCCTTTACTTTGTCCATATTCAATGAATCTTTAACTTCTTTAGGCATATAACTAGGGTCATGCTTCGCCAACACTTCCTCAGCGACAAACCTGCCATTAGCATCCAGCTTTCCTTTGGTAACGGCAGACTGCTTTTCTTTAAATAAATCAGGCAAGATACCGGTATAATGAACCGTCACATCTGTTTCATAATCGGTTAAGACAAACTCAACATCCAGACTACCTTCACTACGCTTTAAACTCCCCTCACGAACCATACCACCTAAGCGAAACAACTCCCCTTGGGTGACTTCTCCCGCCATCACTTTAGTCGGAGTCAGGTAATAGTTCAGGTTGCCACGCAACGCGGAAATAATCAGCGCAGATGCCGCCGCGACACCTATCACTCCCATGAGTACTAATGCTAATCTTTTTTGTCGTGCTTTCATTATATTACCTATATTCTTGGCTACTGCTATTTAGTCTCGCTTAGAATTAATCTTTATCAAACGCGCAATGTTTTTAAGCGCTGCTTTACGCTGTCCTTTTAGTACCAACGGTTCAAGCAACATTAAAATCACCGTAAACCCATAGGTCATTAATATATAGAAACCGTAGTTCCCCATAGATGGCCAATTACCCATTACCTGTTCCTCCTTCTACGTCATCAAGTTGTTGCACCCAACGTGTATGCTTTTCACGTTGTAAAATAATATTCCGTACTCGCATACAAATCACTCCAAAAGCGTAGGACCAAAATGCTCCCACCATTATGAACATGGCGAATTTGATATTCGGTTCGATCTGTTGGGTCGAAGACTCCTGATGCAAAGATGAACACTCCGCAGGATTAGGGCAATTGACTGAATAATAAATAACAGGAACCATCACCATCCCTACCATTGCTAAAATAGCCGCCGCTTTATCCGCTCTTCTGGAATCATCTATAGCAGATTGTAATGCCATATAACCCACATAAAGAAATAACAGGATCAAAAAAGAGGTCATACGAGGATCCCAGTCCCACCAAGTTCCCCAGCTGGGCTGCCCCCAAAATGCGCCAGTCCACAATCCAATAACGGTGAACAATGCGCCCGTCGGCGCGATCGCTGAGGCAAACATATAAGACAGGCGTGTATTAAATATCAACCCTATCAGTGCCCAAAACACCAGCATGACGTATAACCACATAGACATCCAGGCGGATGCCACATGTATAAAAATAATACGGTAATATTCCTTTTGATCGGTAAGAACATCAGGTGTTTTGAAGAAACCCCAATACAAACCGAGTAAGGCTAACACCAAAGCGGTGGTCATAAACCAAGGAACTAATTTACCTGCCACAGGATAAAAGTGGGAGGGTGCAGCGTACTTAAACCAATTTATACTCAATTTTTCAACACTCTTCTAATTAAAATCATCTTAAAAACTAACAATAGTTTATTCAGATGCAATTCGTAATGCAGCGGCTGTAGCCCACGGCGTTAAAACCAGCGTTAGTATCAGGAATCCAGCCAATAAAAGCAAATAAGACTGCACGTTATTGTGGGAAAGCATGCTATCTGCCACTGCACCTGCTCCATAAATAAGCACAGGAATATAAAGTGGAAGAACGAGTAGTGAAATAAGCACCCCTCCACCTCGTAGTCCCAGTGTAAGTGCAGCACCTATTGCACCCAATAAACTCAAAATAGGTGTGCCGAGTAACAAAGCTAACATCATCATACCAATAGTTTCCATACCAAGATGATATTGCAATCCTACGAGAGGTGCTATGAGCACCAGCGGCAAACCCGTTAATACCCAATGGGCAAACACTTTCGCTAGTACAATAACAAACAAAGGTTGAGGCGACAGTAACATTTGTTCCAAAGTACCATCTTCATAATCACTAGCAAACAAACGCTCAAGCGCCAGCATTGATGCTAATAAAGCGGCAATCCAGGCTACACCAGGAGCCATTTTTTGTAATAAGCCCTTATCAATCCCTACACCAAGAGGAAAAAGGCTGATGACAATAATAAAGAAGAACAAGGTAGTGAGAATTTCAGTCTTATGCCGCATGGCAAGCATCAGATCGCGATAGAAAATTGTTTTAAAGATACTAAACATAGCTATTTAGGCCGCCAGTTTGAGGCGATTCACATTGCCAGAAGTTAAATCGACTTCCTGATGTGTCGTTAAAATGACCATGCCTTTATTGTCAATGTGCTGACTTATAACACTCTGCAAGTAATCAACAGCCTTGACGTCCAATGCACTAAAGGGTTCGTCTAATATCCAGAGTTTCGACGGCGTTAGTAATAAATAAGCCAATGCCGTACGCCTTTTCTGGCCCTGTGATAAAGACCGCACAGGCAAATCTTCATAACCATATAAACCCATATTATCAAGTGCTTGTAGTACTTCGTCTTCCGAAACCTTAATGCCATTTAGGTAGCAACTGACTTTAAGATTCTCCATAGCCGTCAAATCCAGCTTGATGCCATTATGATGCCCTAACCAGGTCAGTTCAGCTCGAAACTCATCAGCTAGTTTTAAAATAGGCTCTCCCTGCCAGGAGACATAACCGTCATCAGGGTGTCGTAGAGTCGCCAAAGTTTTTAGCAAGGTTGTTTTACCACAACCGTTATGACCTTCAATTAATAACAACTCGCCTTTTTTTATATGCAAATCGAGATTTTCAAATAATAATCGGTCACCTCTACGGCAAGCTAATTGGTGGGTTTGTAAACTCATGCAGTGAATAATACCTAATCAAGCATACTAGTGATAGAGAGAAATAAAATGTACTCTAAATATTTGCAAAAAATATTTATTATTAGCCACAGTGTGTTTATATTTAGACCTTTATTGTATTATTATTACACATTTATTAGCAAATACGAATAACCGGTATGCTCTAACATACGATCGGTGTTTATTCACATTTCCTGTGGATAAGTCTGTTAATAACTAACTTATAAGCCCTCTAAATATTTATTATCACAACAGCATTATCATTTTGATCGATAATCTAGCAGTGGTTATAATATAAACAAAACAATGCTTTATGTCCGAACTCATGCCGTGAGCAAAAAACAATCATGAATGAATTGTATAATGACAAGCGTGAATTGTTTTTGTTAATAACTGATCTAAAGAGAGCGCGTCCTAACACGCTAATTAATAATATTTTATTGAGAATAGCATTAAGATTAATACAACCTTAACGTAACTACAGAATAAGGACTTTTATTGTTATTCTTGCTTGCAATGACCTATAAAAATCTGCAATGAAGCTTCACAACTTCACCATTCGAACAAGCCTTGAATGATATGCAAGAATAAAGACCTGACCCTTCTTATCGTATTCTTAGATAAGACTAAGCTTTCTGTTTTGTCGATATGATATGCTAACAA
>CAZDMX010000085.1:0-7852 GCA_964506085.1 uncultured Thiothrix sp.
TCTTAATCATCGGACAGTTATCATTACCATCTAGGATAAGATCATCATCACGATCGACTCCCATAATGTTATCTTTATGTATCAGTTTGTAACGACATATTTTTCTTGTGTTCATAATCTTACTCATATTTAAGCTGAATGTAAGGAGCTAATAAGGTATATATTACATATTGTATAAAACTGTCTGAGGATTATGTAAACGATGCAAACTCAAGCAACTTTTTTAAAACTTCGTAGCCACCTCGAAAAATCCATTGTGGGTCAGTCAAAACTATTGGATCGCATGTTGATAGGAGTATTAAGTGGTGGGCATATCTTGTTGGAAGGCTTGCCGGGTTTAGCCAAGACCACTGCGGTAACCGCCTTGGCTAGCGGTATTCATGCTACTTTTCAGCGCATCCAGTTTACCCCTGATTTGATGCCCGGTGATTTGACCGGTAGTGATATTTTTGATCCTAAAGATAGTGCTTTTCATTTTATCAAAGGTCCATTGTTTCATGAGATTGTCTTGGCAGATGAGATCAATCGCGCCCCTCCTAAAGTTCAATCTGCTTTACTGGAGGCTATGCAGGAACATCAAATAACAGTAGGTGGTGTGACAAGAGCATTGCCAGATCTGTTTATGGTGTTGGCAACGCAAAACCCGTTAGAACAAAGTGGTACTTATCCTTTGCCAGAGGCGCAGTTGGATCGTTTTTTATTGCATGTTGTGTTGCATTATCCTAGCCCTGAAGATGAGTTGTTAATCCTTAAACGCGATCAACAACAACATTTCGGTGCTGATCACGACACAATAGCTTCTCCCTTGAAACCAGAAACAGTATTAGCAGCTAGAAGGGAAGTCGCCGAGATTCATGTTGAAGAGATGCTTGAGAAATACATCGTACAACTCATTGTCTCAACCCGTCATTTAGGTGAAATAGATGAGCAGTGGCAGGATTATCTCCGCGCAGGTGCTTCTCCTCGTGCGTCCATAGCCTTGTTACGAGCCAGTAGTGCTCTGGCTTATATCAATGGCAGGGAATACGTAATTCCTGAAGATATTGTGGAGATGGCTCCTGATGTATTACGTCATCGTATTAGCCTGGGACATGCAGCTCGCGCCGCCGATATTGATGCGGATAGCATTATCCAGCGTGTTTTGGCAGAAGTTCCTGTGCCGTAATGAGTTTTTTATTTCGACAACATTCCACAGATACACTTGAACAACTGCTTTTAAATAAGAAAGAGGTAAACGAATTACGCATGTTTGCTGGGCAGGTTGATTGCTCGGCTACACTTTCACAAACCCTGTTGTCAAGAGATGCCGGCTGGTTGCCAACCAAGCCATTAGGTAGCGGCATGGATTATGCAGAGAGTCGTGTGTATCAACAAGGTGACGATTCTCGCTATATTGATTGGCGAGTAAGTGCGCGAAGCCATGAAACTTTTGTCAAAACTTACCATATGGAATCTCGTCCAGGCTTATGTATTGTGCTGGATAAGCGAAGCTCAATGGTGTTTGGTACACGTAGTCGTTTAAAGGTTGCGCAAGCTTTACGAATGACTGTGATGCTAGCTTATCTCGCTGAAATGCATCATATGACGTTGAGTGTTTTAGTGCTCGAAGATACACTTCATTTTATTGACAATATTAACGCCTCCGCCCTTTTGGATCTGGCAAATAGCATTAGTCGACCGACTCCCACCACACGCCTTACTGGAAAAAGCTCTCAACCCAGCTTTAAATCGTCATTAATTGAAATAAAACAACAGATGTCTAAAGGCTCTTTGGTTTATTTAATCAGTGATTTTATGGATGTGACCCAAGATGATCAAGCAGCGCTGGTGCAGTTACAAGAAAATTATTTTGTTCAGGCTGTACATATAATGGACATGGCTGAGATGGAGTTACCACGACTGGGGAAGATTCGACTAGAGGGTATGGCTAAGTCACAGAGCTATAAGATTAATACACAAATGAAAAAACAAAGGCAGGGGTTTGTATCTTATGCTCGGCAATCAGCTGATAATAAAAAGAAAATAATCACCACGTCTGGTTGTTCGTATGTTCGGGTATTCACAGATCAGGATGACATCTATTCACTACTAACTATGCCTCTTGGTAAATCTTTATGAGGTTGTTTGAATGAGTAATGTCACCCTGCAATTCCTTTCCGTGCATTGGCTAGGGTTACTGCCTATTTTTTGGGGTTATCTTTTCTTACGTTCTACATTCAATCCAGACTATAACCCTTCAGATTCATGCATTGCAGATGTTGACCCTTCAGCTAACAATCATTATTACCATCCTTTAGTGGATTCATTGATTAATGATTCAATGTCAGCGACAAACACGGTAAAAATCAAAGTTAAAAGCCATAAATGGTCACAGGGGTTGCAAGCTTTGGCGATAAGTCTGCTGATTATTTCCTTAGCAGAACCCGTATTAATCGGTGAGCGTTTACCAGACCCTCCACCTGAGCGTGACATTGTTTTCCTTGTTGATACCTCAGTCAGTATGCAGTTAATGGATTACGAAGTGCAGGGCGAACCGATTCAACGCATGCAGTTACTGCATAATTTGCTAGATGAATTTGCCAGTAAAATGGTGGGGGAGCGTATTGCGGTTATTGTCTTTGCTGAAGAACCTTATATGCTGGTTCCTTTGACTAATGATCAAACTCTTATACGAGGTATGCTAGCCAGAATTACAACTACATTAGCAGGTCGATATAGCGCAGTGGGTGATGCATTGTTAATGGCGCTTGCTATGACCAGTTCATCAGACCGTGCCGAAGCTGATCGCCATAAGACTTTCATTCTTTTTACCGATGCACATGACTCGTTAGGAAATGTGACTACTTCCGCAGCGGCAGAACTTGTAGGAGAACATAACATTCCGGTGTTTACGGTGGCTATCGGATCAAGTTTGAGTCGTTCTACTCTTGCTAATCAGGAACAGGTTTCGGGTGGTTTATATCAAGCAGTCAACCATGATTTACTGGCAGATATCTCAAAACGAACCAAGGGTAATAGCTATGAGATTAGTGATAGCAAAGCCATGCAGCAAGCACTAGCAGACATCTTACAACAGCGCCAAAATTTGGCAATACCGGTACCAGTTTATCAGCAGACTAATCTGTATTTTTATCCGTTACTACTGGGTCTAGTTATACTCGTGCTTCAACAAATCGTGCGATTGTATTCGACCTATGGAAATGCCGTTTTAAATACTCGAATAAAGACTGGCAAAGGTAGTGCTGAAAATGAGTGATTTATCACTAGTATTAGCAAATCTGGACTGGAGACAACCGCTCTGGTTGCTAGTAGCATTACAGCCGTTGTTGCTATGGTTACTACTGCGCTGGTTGCAGAAATACGCACACACACAATTCGCAGATTCGCACTTATTACCCTGGATTCAGGTTAAACAGAAAAAAACACTCACTCAAAAGATATTTTCCCGTAACACTGCATACGGTTTTGCCTGGGTTTTAGTGTCGTTATCACTAGCTGGCCCAAGGCTGCCTGATGAAAACCAACTTGATCAGAATGAAATTAATCTGGATGTGATGATGGTTATTGATTTATCCAGATCCATGCATGCTACGGATATCGAGCCCTCACGCATACGTCGTGCTGTTTTGGAAACTTACGAGTTTCTTTCGCTGGCAAAAAATACACGGGTAGGGGTAGTAGTGTACGCAGCACGAGCACATTTATTGGTTCCATTAACTAAAGATCACGATGCGCTTAAATTCTATTTGCAAGATTTGGATTCATTACAGCTTCCAACCAAGGGGAGTGATGCTGTTGCCGCTCTGCAGCTCGCTAAACAAGGATTACAGCAAGCATTAAAACCTAATCAACAAGTCGTGCTGTGGCTGACTGATGGTGATATGGAGCCTGCACTAAGTGTTCCGTTACAGAAGTTACTCACGCAATTATCAGCTGAAAACATACGTGCCTTTATCTTGGGCTTAGCTACGTTAGAGGGAAGCGGAGTTCCGTTAGCCGATGGTAGTTGGGCTAGTGCACAACCTAGCAATAAAAAAAGCGCACAGGCTGTTGTTACCAAAATGGATGCAGTACTTCTTCGACAATTAGCACAATTGGGGAAGGGTAAGTTTTCGGTTGTCAGCGATAATGAATCCGATTGGGAAAAGCTATATCAGCATGGTATGTTAGCAAGTATACCTATTGCCGATAACGATGAAACCAAGCATTGGCATCAGCTTTATGCATGGTTTTTGTTTCCGGCGATACTGCTGATTGTGATTGCTTTATTTCCGCTTTCATTCAATAAGTCGTCATCAAGTTATACATCGAAACATACATCTATCAATGCTGTGTTTTTGGCTATTTCAATAATGACTTTATTGATGACAGTCTCTTCCTATGTTTACGCTTCCGATAATAGCTATTCATCGACAGTGTTCAAGGGCATCAATGCATATGATAATCTGGAATTTCCCAAGGCACAGAGGTACTTCATTGCAGCTGTATTAGATGCAGCCACCGATAAGGAGAGAGCAATTGCCTTACATAATCTGGGTAACATATTGTTTCAAAAAGGAGACTATGCCCAAGCGATAGAATTATTTTCAGATGCGTTGCACTATAACGCAGCACAACAACAAACTGTGAATAATCAGAAACTAACTTATTCTCTTTACACGATATTGCAAAAACGACTAGAAAAAAAGCGTCTTAAAGCACGCATGAATCGCTTTAATACTGCAACTATTCAGGGGGGAAGTTTATTTGATTTGCCACCACTTTCTCCCTCTACACTAAATACCCAGACTAAAAATTTACTGAAATTTTCACTACCAGAAATACCAGAAGAGGAGTTAAATCTACTCTTGAAAAAAGGCATGGCCTATTTACAGGTTATGAAAGATGATGGTACAGAAGAAAAAAAGAAACAGAAAGAGCATCAGCAGGCGCTAGATCGCGCCAGAGTTTATTTACAAAACATAGAGACTGGTCATTCGAATAATTTATGGAAGCGTTTGTTTGAAGTAGAAGAAGGCTTTCCTGCAAAGCTCGAAAGTCCGAAAAATGTCCCTGGTGTGCTGCCATGGTAGAGCTTTTAAAAGTAAACCTTGTTCATGCCTTCGGGCTTATATTCTTAATGATATTGCCCATTAAAGTGTTGGCAGTTGATCCTCTTTTAACAGCAAAAACATCTGTACAGCAAGCCTGGCAAAGGCAGCAAGTTATTGTTTCAATGGATGTGCAGACGGATGATCCTTTCGCCAGATTACAAGTTGATAACTTCAAACAACAAGGTTTAAGTATAGAAGAAATCACCGTTCCATTAACGACTCCGGTAACAGATTCTCAGAACTACATACTTAGCAAGAAATGGGTTGTCTACCCACTCGACAGCGGAAACCACACATTAAAACTACCACGGGTTCGCTATATCCCCAATCGCGGTTCTATAAAAACATTAACAACGCCTCACTTGTCCCTACATGTACAAGCACTACCTATGTATATTCCACCGACTATGCCTGTTGGTAAAATCGAATTGGAAAGCCAATGGGATAATGGATTCGTTATCACCACAAAGAAGATATTTAACTGGCAAATAAAAATGTATGGTATAGGTGTTGATCAGCAAACAATGCCGCCTATATTAAGGAAAGTATTAAGAAAAGTTGCTATTAGTAAATCATTGACAGTGCTGCCCGCGAAAACCAGCCGTGAAGTGAAAACTAACGATCAGGTAATAGGGCATTTATTTACCTATGCCATACCAGTGAAAACGCGTCAAAATGGAAGGCTAGACTTGCCAGATATTACTGTTCAATATTTTGATCCTAGGCTTGGTAAATTAAATAAAATACAACTCAAACCACCTTTTGTTATTGCTCTTAATGCCATTTTTCTATGGATAATAGGCTTGATGTTAGTAGCAGGTTTAGTGTCTGGACTGCTAGTGATCAGTCAGAAGATAAAAACTCATTTAAATATCTTTGCTCAGAAGCGTAATGCACTACGCTTGCTGGAACAGGCAAGTTCATATCGGCAGGTTCGAAGTGCTTTAAATAAACTTGCCACGTTGTTAGGCCTCGGAACTAATCTAACACTAACGGAATTTACAGACGCATGGAAAAATCACTATAGTAAAAAGAATACCAATGAACTTGAGGAGGCCATGCAAGCATTACATGCATTTGAGTTCGGTTATCATCAACAGGATAATAAAGGGAGAGTTACAAAGATAGCGAAGACTTTGTCGAGAATATTGCAATGAAATGGAAGATCAATCATTGCACACTAATCCAGAAATTTAAGTTGATGTTGCCGCAAGTTTCACAGCGAGATGCCCGTTCATCCTGAGCTTGTCGAAGGGTTCATCCTGAGCTTGTCGAAGGGTTGATTCGGTTAAGTCCGATTAAAAACGAAACTTATCAGTTAGTGTGTTTATTGCTTTTTCTGTGATTTTTTCGGCAAAAGCATTCCCTTGAGTATTGTTGTTTGCTGGTTGTTGTTGTCTAGCTGCTGTCGCTTGTTGTTGCGCAGCTCTTTGTCTAGCTGCATTTTGTGCCTGCTGCTGCTTGGCTCTTTGTCTGGCTGCATTTTGAGCTTGCTGCTGCTTAGCTCTTTGATTTGCTTCTGCCCTGATTCTGGCATTTTGAGCAGCTTTTTGTTTGGCTTGGGCATTGATCCGCGCAGCTTGAGCGGTATTTTGTTGTGCTATCGCTAATAACCGTTCTGTTTCCTTTTTTTGCTTTCTAGCCCGACTAGCGGCTTTTTTCTTATCTGCTTCTCTTTTAACTGAGGCTTTCTTTTTATTCTCAGCATCTAATATTCGTTGTTCTTGCTCTTTTGCAGCTAACTCTATTTTCATTTTCTCTTCGGCTTGAGCCTTTGCTTCAGCTTCTGCTTTTAGACGTGCTTCTTCTTTGACTTTTTCAGCAAGCATCATCGCTTCTTGCTGTTGTTTTTTTAATTCCATCTCTTGTTTAGCATTTTCTAAAGCAAGTTTTTCAGTATATTGGACATAACCAAACACGGCCATAGAGGCAATAAGCACCGCTGTAATTCCACCTAATACTATTTTTTTATAAGCACCAAATCCTGATTTTGATTGTTGGTTATAGTTGGGGGCTTGAGGAGGTGCAATTGCAGGGCTAGACACACTTTGTGGTTCGAAACTTGGTTGACTATTGATGGGCCTAGCTGTTTGTGATTCTTCTGCTCTTACCTTTAAAGTGTAAATAAAAGCGTTTAAATCTTTTATAAATTTATTAAATTCAGCATGGTTTTCTTCACCTTTCCAGCTAGAAAGATTTGCTACCTGAATAGTATCAAAACCAAATGGAGGTTTGGTGTTATCAATAGTAACCGGAAACAAATTTTTACGACTTTGACCTTCAGTTGCCTCCACCTCTACCCATTCGGATTTGACAGAAGACTTACTCCAGACGACTAAAACACATATACATTTTGATATTTCAGAGTGTATATAGTCACGCCATCTTTGTCCGGCTGGAATGTCTTTATCCCAGAAAACAGTCATTCCATTTTCTTCAATGGCTTTTACTAGAGGTTTTAGCAGTTCACGGTCTTCGCTTTTGTAGCTTAGAAATATATCACTCATGATGATGGGTCATGTTAATTCTTTGAAGACAAAACATTAACTTGATTCGTTCGCAACATTTCAGTTTAATGAATTGGGGGATATCATTATTATGTAGACATAATAACCTGAATGTAGGATTAATAACAGGGCTGTTCAATACTAACTGGAAGTGAGACTTCAGTCTCGCCAATGCTTCTTCGTAGCACCATTGGCGGGACTGAAGAGACTGTGCAAGTATTCATGGAACTCATTAAAATGGTTGAAATCTCC
>CAZDMX010000086.1:0-2927 GCA_964506085.1 uncultured Thiothrix sp.
CGCTTTTTACAAGTGCAACAACGCGGCCCAAAGATTCCAAAAGGTCTACCCATCATGGCTGATCAATATGCACCCCAAATGCGTATGATCGGCAAAGCCCATAAGCCAAGCAAAACAGAAGTTAGCGGTAATGTTCGGTCTCGAAGTGCGATTATGCGTATCGGAGAGAGAACGGATGTGGAATTCTAGCTTCTTTCACTTAGGAGGGTGTTGAAGAGTTATTTGTAGGGTGGGTGAAACCCACCAGCGGTGCTAAATTCATCTTCGCAAGGAGGGTTCTCCCACCCTACAGTTTGGCTTTTGCGACACATCTGCTAAGTGGAGGGAGTATAAGATTGGAGTGAAACGGGATGAAATCCTGGAAGTTGTCATTAGTAGCTGTTCTATATCTGAGTGTCATTGTGGTGGCAATCAAAGTAGTGATGAATCGGCATGAAGCTCGTAATTTGTTTTCTGAATTGCAACATCTGGAAACCGAACGTGATTCGTTAACAGCTCAATGGAGCCGTTTGAAGTTAGAAGAAGGTACCCGGTTGAATCAGGTTGTCGTGGAGACACGGTCAAGACAGGAAATGAATATGCGTGTACCGCGTCAGTCAGATATAGAAGTTATTCACGAATAGAGTGTAGATTTAAGAGCACACAAGAACAAAAGCCAGAGCAAAGAACAATGAAGAGAAAAGCAACATCCAAGCCACCCTCACAGAATCGTCGCACTACGCTGATGATGGTGTTGTTTGTGGGTTTGGGAGTGTTGCTACTTCGTGCCGCATGGTTAGAGGTGTTTCAGCAAGATTGGTTGAAGGAGAAGGCTGATAAACGTCAGGTTAGAACCGTTTCTGTTCCACCTTATCGTGGCATGATTCTGGATCGTGGCGGTGAGCCTGTTGCGGTCAGTTCTCCAGTGCGTTCGGTAAGCATAAATCCGCGTAAGGTGCTTAGGAAGCGACAGTTATTGCTGGATGAATATGAGAAAGTCCATGCAGCTGAAGTGGAGTCACGAATAGCAGAAAACCGATATTTAGAATTTGAAGAATCATTGGCGGCGTTGGCACGTGAGTTGCGCATTAAAAAAGCGGACTTAATGAAAAACATCAGAAAATACCGTACGCGACATTTTATGTATTTAGGGCGCCAGCTAGAACCTGAATTAGCAGAAAAAATCGTCTCTTTGGATTTGCCCGGTTTGGCTTCTTCTTTAGAGTATCGTCGTTTTTATCCTTCTTCTGAAATGTTCGCTCATGTGGTGGGCTTTACCGATATTGATGGTAAGGGAACAGAGGGCATTGAACGTTTTATGAATGAATCTTTAGGCGGTCAACAGGGCAGAAACCGTGTGGTGCGTGATGGGCGCGGTAAGTTGATTGAAAATGTGGAGCAGTTGGAGTTAATGATTCCTGGGCAAAATGTGCAGTTGTCATTAGACCGTCGTATTCAGTACATTGCTTATAAAGAATTAAAAAAGCAGGTTTATCGTTTGAAGGCTCAGGCGGGTTCGGTTGTTGTGCTGGATATTCACACGGGTGAAATATTGGCGATGGCAAATATGCCGGGTTTCAATCCGAATAATCGCGGCGCATTAAAAGCCTGGAACTATCGTAATCGTGCGGTCACTGATGCTCTGGAGATGGGCTCTACTCTCAAACCTTTTACCATTGCAGCGGCTCTAGATTCTGGTGTTATATCAATAGATTCACAGATTAATACATCACCGGGTTTTCTACAGTTTGGTGCTTATAAGGTAAGTGATTCAGGGGATATGGGAACATTGTCACTAGCAAGAATTTTGGCTAGGTCTAGTAACGTAGGTGCAAGTAAAATTGCTTTAAAAATGGATCCCCGTAAATACTGGATGTTTTTGAGCCGGATAGGTTTGGGTCGGGTAGCTGACTCAGGTTTTAAGAATGAGACGCGAGGCCATTTATTGCACTACAAGAAGTGGGCAAAAGTAGATCAGGCTGTTTTAAGTTATGGCTATGGCGTTTCTGCATCCTTGTTACAAATGGCTCATGCCTACAGTATGTTTGGAACAGGAGGAGTGTTACATCCTGTATCCATTCTTAAGCAGACCGAAACCCCGGAAAGCCAGCGCATAATTTCTCCGGAAGTGGCTAATGCAGTATTGAAGATGATGGAAACGGTCATTCTCGATAAACGTGGTACGGGTGCGAACGCCGCTGTGGATGGTTATCGAGTGGCAGGAAAAACAGGCACGGCTTACAAACATATCGATAAGAAATATCGTAAGGATAAACGTATTACCAGCTTTATTGGTTTAGGGCCAGTGAGCAATCCGAGGATTGTGGTAGCGGTTATGTTGGATCAACCAAAGCTTGACGCAACAGGCGGTAAATCTGCGGCTCCCGTGTTTTCGAAAGTGATGGCTCAAGCGCTTCGCGTGATAGACGCTACTCCTGATAAATATAGTAAAGAGACTCTGCAAGCCAAGGCTAATAAGCCAAGTCTGAAACAGGGGGCATCTGCTTTATGAAGATGATGCTGAATGATCTACTGGAAGATGTTGTTGAAAATGCCCATTCATATGCTGATATTGAGATAAACAATATCACCTTGGATAGTCGAGAGGTCTCAGCAGGGAGCTTGTTTGTTGCTTTGAAAGGTGCAGTAAAACATGGTTTGAATTTTGCTGATAAAGCCATCGATAAAGGTGCAGTCGCCATTTTGTGGGAAACGGATGAAGCATGGTCGCAAGGTGAGTTTTCAACAAGCGCACAGAAAACCATCCCTGCCATAGCTGTTGATGATCTAAGGGAACGGCTAGGAATAATCGTTGATAGGTATTATGGATCACCCAGTGCAGATTTGAATGTAGTGGGTGTGACGGGTACAGATGGTAAAACCACGGTTAGTCACTTTGTTGCCGAGGCGCTAAATAATAGCGATCAAGGTCAACAAAGTGCAGGTAG
>CAZDMX010000086.1:3027-7817 GCA_964506085.1 uncultured Thiothrix sp.
AGGTAGAAGCGCGGTCATTGGAACCTTAGGGGTAGGGATTCCAGGGCAGCTTGTTGATACTGGGTTGACAACACCGGATGTGATCTCAGTACATCGTATTTTGGCGGAATTCAAACAACAGGGTATCAAAGATGTCGTGATGGAAGTGTCATCCCACGCTTTGGATCAGCATCGTGTAGCAGGTGTGCGCTTTGATGTAGTTATGTTGACCAACCTGGGACGAGACCATCTGGATTATCACGAAACGTTAGCGGCTTATGGTGATGCAAAAGCGAAGCTATTTGCGTGGCAAGGTGTCAAAGCCATTGTACTTAACCATGATGACGAGTTTGGTAGAGAGCTTGCCGATAAAATAAATAAACAGCAAGACAGCAAGAGTGCGGAAGATAGGGTTGAATTAATAAATTATTGTGTGGCGTATGAAAACGCAATTTCTGCGGAATATCTGACAGCAAAGGCATTGATAGCAAAGACATTGATAGCAGTAGCCCCTAAGTACTCTGCATCAGGTATTCAGGCGGACTTTTATTTTAAAGGGGACACTGAAGCGATGAGCGCGCCTGTTCTAGGTGAGTTCAATGTGTACAACCTGCTCGCTGCAACGGGCTGCCTAATGGGTTTAGGGATGTCTTTTGCGGCGGCGGTTGAATGCATAAAACAGGTTAAGACGGTGCCTGGTCGCATGGAAAAAGTATCAACAAGAGAGGATAGGTCTTTAGTTGTTGTCGACTACGCGCATACACCTGGAGCTTTGGAAGCGGCGTTGAAAGCTATTCGAGTACATACCCCGAGTCGAGTGGTTTGTGTCTTTGGTTGTGGTGGAGATCGTGATCGGGGTAAGCGCCCTTTGATGGCAAGAGTCGCCGAGCAATACTCTAATATGGTGGTAATGACGGATGATAATCCACGTTCAGAAATGCCATTCCAGATTATGAACGACATGATTGAAGGCTTGGAAAATCCAGAACATGTGGCGATTGAACATGATCGCGCCAAAGCTATCCGCTTTGCTATTGGTGCGGTAGAGCAGGGAGATTCCGTGCTGATTGCGGGTAAAGGTCATGAGACGGTACAACTTGTGGGTGATGAAAAGATACCTTTTGATGATCGCGAACAGGCAAGAGTCGCGCTAAATGAAGTCCGTGCAGAGCAAGGTACAGAGTTAGATGCAGAGCATAGCGGAGAGGCGCTATGAGTTGGTTAAACCTAGCTGATATTGCAGAAATGACAGATGGGAAGTTGTTAGGTAGCTCTGCAATACAAGGTGTCAATATAAGCGCAGTGAGTATTGATACCCGAAAGGTGCAATCCGGTGACTTGTTTATTGCCATAGAAGGAGAGCGTTTTGATGCGCATAACTTTGTAGCCGATCTCGAAGGGAAAGTAGCCGCTGCATTAGTCAGTAAAGAAATCGAATGTAATGTGCCACAGGTGCTAGTTGAAGATACAAAGCTAGCCTTAGCACAATTGGCATTGGCATGGCGCAGTCGTTTTAAAGAAGCGGTGATTGGTTTAACAGGCAGTAATGGCAAGACAACTGTAAAAGAAATGGTCTCTGCTATTTTGAGTCAGGAAGGCAATGTGCTGGCAACGCATGGCAACTTGAACAACGATATTGGTATGCCGCTGACCTTGCTAAGGATTCGAGACAAGCATGATTATGCAGTGATTGAGATGGGTGCGAACCATTTTGGTGAAATTGATTTTCTTACCGATATAGCTAAACCCAATATTGCCGTGATTAATAATGCAGGCCCTGCGCACTTGGAAGGCTTTGGTGATATTAAGGGTGTATCCAGAGCTAAGGGTGAAATCTTCAATGGTTTGGCTAAAGACGGCATCGCCATCGTTAATGCTGATGATGATTATGCGGATTATTGGAAAAGTCTAAACGAAAACAGACAAGTTATTACTTTTGGTTTGCAGTCTAGTGCAGACATCAGTGGCGATTATAAAGGTAATGGTTTGTTACTGATCAAGACAGAGCAAGCACAACAACCACGCCAACAACCACGCCAACAACCACGCCAACAACCACGCCAACAAGAAGTACAGCTAAATCTACAAGGCAAACACAATGCGATGAATGCGTTGGCAGCAACGGCTGTAGCCATAGCTCTAGGTGTTGATCTTAATACGGTAAAGACAGGCTTGGAATCACTTGCCGCTGTGCCGGGTAGATTAACGATGGTTGAAGGTTTGCAAGGTAGCAAAGTACTAGATGATACCTATAACGCGAATCCAGCCTCAGTAAATGCGGCAATAGATGTGTTAGCCGAAGCGTCAGGTTTACGCATGATGGTGTTAGGTGATCTGGGTGAGTTAGGTGGTGACGATGCCGCTATACAAAGAATACATGGCGCTATCGGTACAAAAGCAAAAGATGCCGGAATAGAGAAAATATTCTGCCACGGTAAATACAGTGCAAAAGCCTGTGAAGAGTTTGGTAGTCCAGAAACTGCATTTAGTGAAATGGATATGCTTATTGCAAGCATAAAAAGCAACATGAATAATCAGAGCGAAACCAACATGACAATTTTAGTGAAAGGCTCACGAAGTGCACGTATGGAACGCGTTGTTGATGCATTAAAAACAAGCGAGGTGAAAAGATGTTAGTTGCCCTGTTTGATTATTTAAGTCAGTACTACAGTGGTTTTAATGTCTTCCAATATCTGACATTACGCGCAATTTTAGGCTTGTTAACCGCACTTGGTATTGCCTTGCTGCTTGGCCCAAAAATGATTGCCTCATTAACAGAGCTAAAAGTGGGGCAGGTGATTCGTGAAGATGGGCCACAATCTCATTTGGTTAAAGCAGGTACGCCGACCATGGGCGGGGCTTTAATTTTACTAGCTATTACTGTGGCAACTTTGTTGTGGAGTGACCTCAATAATCACTACATGTGGATGGTTTTACTGGTCACGCTAGGCTTTGGAACTGTGGGTGGTTTAGACGATTATCTAAAATTAAAATATGGCAATAGTAAAGGCTTACCGGGAAAATTTAAATATCTGGGTTTATCGATTATTGGCCTGATAGCAGCGATTATTTTATACGCAACAGCAGACAGTGCAGTAGAAACAACGCTGTATTTTCCCGTGGTAAAAGAATGGAACTGGAATATGGGCTGGCTGTTTATCCCATGGGCGTATTTGGTATTAGTAGGCTCTAGTAATGCAGTCAATCTGACCGATGGCTTGGATGGCTTGGCCATTATGCCGACAATATTGGTTGCAGGTGGGTTAGCCGTATTTGTGTATGTAAGTGGACACGCCACATTTGCAGATTATCTGGGTGTTCCAAAGGTTAAGGATGTTGGAGAAGTGGTAATTTTTTGTACCGCTATTTTTGGTGCAGGACTAGGTTTCCTTTGGTTTAACACCTATCCCGCGCAAGTCTTTATGGGTGATGTGGGTGCTTTGGCATTAGGCGCAGCACTGGGCATGATTGCGCTTGTGGTCAGGCAAGAATTAGTGCTGGTGATTATGGGTGGTATTTTCGTCATAGAGACCATCTCGGTCATCCTTCAGGTGGGTTCTTACAAGCTTACCGGTAGAAGGATTTTCCGTATGGCACCGATCCATCATCATTTTGAATTAAAAGGTTGGGCAGAACCGAAAGTAATTGTGCGCTTTTGGATTATTACCGTGATTTTAGTGCTAATTGGCTTAGCGACTTTAAAAGTCAGATGACTATTTATTCCTGAGTCCTTAGTCTCAGAAATTATGTTAAGAAGTTTTTTATAACCTGAGGTAGGTTTTGGTAGCAATGGATACAACACACCAAAAATGGGAAACACTGATAGTAGGTCTAGGAATGACCGGGTTATCAGTTGCGCGTTATTTGCGCGACAGGGAAGTATCTTATGCGGTGGCAGATAGCCGCGAAAACCCACCTGGAAAAGAAACGCTGGAAAATGAATTCCCGGAAGTGCCTACTTATTTTGGCACTTTTAAAAACTCTGTTTTCGAACAAGCCAAACAACTTATTGTGTCGCCAGGGTTGTCAATCCTGACGCCTGAAATACAGCACGCACATAGCAAGGGTGCAGAAATTGTCGGTGATATTGAATTGTTTGTACGGGGTGTGCATCAGCCAGTAGTTGCCATAACAGGCTCCAACGGTAAAACAACCGTCACTATGCTGTTAAGTCTAATGGCAGAAAAAGCTGATAAACGTGTCTTAACGGGTGGCAATGTCGGTATTCCTGTATTGCAACTATTGGATGAAGAAGAGCCTGACTTATATGTATTGGAGTTATCCAGCTTTCAACTTGAGACTACTTATTCGATGAATGCTGTAGCCTCGGTGGTATTGAATATCAGTGAAGATCATCAAGATCGTTATGATGGTTTGGATAGCTATGTAGCAGCAAAGGCAAGAATCTACGATGAATGTCAGATGCGGATTGTAAATCGTGATGATGCACGAGTGAGTCGTTTAGCGGGAATACATGAATCTATCAGTTTCGGTCTGGATGTCCCGCCGCGAGATAACGATTTCGGTTTAATTCAAAAAGATAAGCAGGAATGGTTTGCTAAAGGTAAAGAGGTTCTGATGCCGGTAGCCGATATGAAAACACCGGGTAGACATAATATCTGTAATGCACTAGCGGCTTTGGCATTAGGTGATCAAGCTGGTTTGTCGATGGATGGCATGCTGGAAGCTATTCGTGTCTTTCCGGGTGTCAGACATCGTTGTGAATGGATTGCTTATATCAATAAAGTGAACTGGTTTAATGACTCCAAAGCAACCAACGCGGGAGCAACAGTTGCTGCGTTAGCCGGCAT
>CAZDMX010000087.1:0-1821 GCA_964506085.1 uncultured Thiothrix sp.
GTGCTATTACTGGTCTGTTTTATTCGTTCCTATAATAAATTAACAAAAGTAAAAAACCACGTTCTAAGAACGTGGTTTTGATTTCACCCTAAAAGGGTGTTTGTTCGTTAAAGTACAAATAGCTCCCCTCTTTGGCAAAGATAGGCACATGGATGTGCTGTATTAGGGTAATGCAGGAGCAATTACCGAGGGGTTGGGGGAGATTTAAAGGCTTTGCCATTACTCATAACCATCCAGTATTCAGTCACTTTTTAAATCCCCCTTAATCCCCCTTTTTCTAAGGGGGAGAACAAACACATTATTTAGTTATCTTCTTTTATTCCTCAGGCTATAGCCTACAAACCTACCCACGCCCTCAGGACGTGGTTATAATGTTTAATATAGGACTTAGCTGCGGGCTGTGTAATTTATTGATAAATCAGCAATCCGTAGATGTCTTGTATATATTTGAAAAAATTATAGATAAATTGAACAAAGATTCATTCTTGATAAAGGTCATGTTTTGTATACTAGTATGCTTCTAGGACTTGCTAAAAATAATGATAAATAAAGTCGCTAAGTAAAAAGGCAAATAGGATGGGTAAGTTCATTTTGTCAAATCACCTCAGTCTGACATTAGATGTTCTGGATTCTACAAAAAACAATAAGCTCTAACAGCAGGGGAACAGAATATGAACAAATACCACCAGATAATACAACAACGTAAGGAAATCAAAGAACTGACTTATATCCTTAAATTACTAATAGAAGATCAATCGTTTGTGCAGATGGAAACAACATGCAATCTCTTCTTTAGCTATTCAAACAAGGTAGATAACTATTTCAAAACCATAGAAACCAATGTCTATAAACACATGCTTGTCCATAGCGACCAAAATGTTAAAAGGACGGCTTACCGTTTTATGGCGGGTTCCTGTGGAATTAAACGAATATTTAACCAGTATAAAAAAACCTGGTGTCACAATAAAAAGCTTAGAGTGAAGAATTACTCGCGGTTTGTTCAAGAATCAGAAGACATCTTTAAACTTATCATGCAGCGTATTAATGATGAAGCTATTCATTTGTATCCTGTGGTAAAGGAAATCTCAGATAGGAGGGAAGCCGTTGTTGCTTAGAACGGGTATTAGGCATGAAGCAGGGAATACCCGTTAGAAATTACTCTTCAAAATATAACCGTAATCCTTTATCATGTTGCCTTTATTTGTAGGTAGGATTAAAAAATGAGTATGAGAAATCCCATTGATTTATCAGTAGAGCGATGTCCAGATGGTTATTTAAGAAATAAAGACGACTGGAATGAAGATTTGGCCTGGAAGATGGCCTCAGAGTGGAACGGCTTAAATTTTACCGATGAGCATTTTCCTGTTTTGCACTTTATTCGTGATCACCATGAAGAACATCAAATAACTCCCGATGTGCGTGAAGCGACTAATTTTCTGATAGAAAATGGTGCGGATAAAAAAGTCGCAAAAAAAGAATTATTTAAGCTTTTCCCAAATGGTTATATGCAACAAGGCATTCAACTTGCCGGAATGCGTAGACCCACTGCATGGTGCGTAGGTTAAGAGACTGTAATAAGCTTCATTGAAGCTTTGCGGGAACCCATCACGTCCCAATTAACCCTATCCGTCACTGATCCTGCTACCCTACCCCACTTGTAGGTAGGATCGGTGAAACCTGTGGAACCGATAGAAAACCACGCCACGATAGTCGGACTAACGTGCTCTTCCGATCCTAAAACCGCATCCTTTTCTCCTTTGTAGCGATTAACTAGTTAGCATCCAGAAAGCATACCTGTCATTCTCGTTCCTAAACTCCGTT
>CAZDMX010000087.1:1854-4314 GCA_964506085.1 uncultured Thiothrix sp.
AGGAACCCCAACAAACAGCGTTACGTTGGGGTTCGTGCCTCACCCGCAACCTACATAATCTACTTTTACAACACCCTCAAGTATGGGAGTTTGTGTTTCTGGATACTAACTAACAAAGAATTTAGGTCAAACAGGTTAGCTTATGACATCCCTACTAAAATTCATCTTTATCTCTGTCTTGGTAATATTCAACGTAACAGCCTCCCCATTAGCAAAAAAAGATGTCCCAGAGCCGCTGCAACCTTGGGTGGACTGGGTGTTGTATGAGCAAGATCAACAGATGTGTCCTCATGCTTATAACGGCAAACAACGTTTTTGCGCATGGCCGTCTAGCTTAAAACTAGAGCTGGGAAATAAGCAGGGTACGTTCAGCCAACACTGGCAGGTGCAAAGCGAATCGTGGGTGCGTTTACCCGGCAATACCCAACAGTGGCCACATGATGTTGAGGTGGATAGCATTGCTGCGGTGGTGATCAACCGCAATGGTTTTCCTACCGTCAAATTATCACCCGGGGAGCATGAAGTCAGTGGTGGTTTTCAATGGGACAGCATTCCTGAATCACTCACTATCCCTCCTGCCACGGGGTTATTTGAGATTAGTCGCAATGGTGAGACCATCGAATTCCCGCGAATTAATCAGCAAGGTCAGGTGTGGCTGGATAAATCCATTCAGCAAAAAAATGTACAAGATTCTATGGACGTACAGATTTATCGTAAGATTGTCGATGGTCATCCTATGCAGGTTGAAAC
Source organism: uncultured Thiothrix sp. (assembly GCA_964506085.1). Lineage (GTDB taxonomy): Bacteria > Pseudomonadota > Gammaproteobacteria > Thiotrichales > Thiotrichaceae > HyVt-477. The sequence continues at coordinate 2,605 of CAZDMX010000087.1, forward strand.
CCGTTTTATCCTGAATGTATCCGGCCGTTCTCGTGATGTTGTCTTTCCTCATGTACAGTTAGATGGATTTATTGCGCTTAACTTAACCAGTACATTACCTGCCAGAGTCAATCAACAAGGTGATCTACAAGTACAGGTTCGCCCTGGCAACTGGCAGATTGAGCTTGTTTCTTATCATCCCGAAATAGTAGAGTCATTGACGGCTATTGATGCCAATGACGACTTGCCAGCACAGGAAGTCTGGGTATTTCAGGCGAATCCCTCACTAAGATTGACAGAAATTTCGGGTGTGCCTTCTATAGATTCTCGGCAAACGCGCTTGCCGAGTGAATGGCAGCAATATCCCGCTTATTTACTAGCACCCAAGGAGTCCTTAAAGTTAAAAACCTTGCAGCGTGGTAGTGCCTCGCCAGAACCCAATCGCCTTACTTTGAGCCGCACTATGTGGATGGATTTTGCAGGCAATGGTTTCACGATTGATGACAAAATTCGAGGCACAATGACCCGCGGCTGGCGTTTGGTAACAGCAACCGAGCTGGACTTAGGCTCTGTGCGCATTGATGACCAACCTCAATTTATCACCACGTTGAAAGACGGTACAGATAAAGGCGTAGAAGTGAGGCGTGGTGCGATTGATTTGCAAGCTGCCAGCCGTTATACAGAATCAGTTTCGACCATTCCGGTAACGGGATGGAAGCATGACTTTCAGCGTGTTTCAACACGTTTGTTCCTACCGCCTGGCTGGAAGCTTTTCTCGGCGCACGGTGCGGACAACCTTCCCAACACCTGGCTACAACGATGGACATTGCTCGACCTGTTTATGGTGTTGATTATTGCCGTAGCCATAGGACGATTATGGAACTGGAAGTGGGGTGTTTTTGCATTGCTCACCATGACGTTGATCTGGCATGAGCCTGGAGCACCCAAGTATATCTGGCTGAATTTGATAGCCGCGATTGCCTTGCTGCGCGTATTGCCAGAAGGTTTAGCTAAAAAGCTAGTATGGATGTATCGCAATGCCGTTTTTCTGGGGCTGATGATTATCGTTATTCCGTTTATTGTGACCGAAGTTCGTCAAGGTCTTTATCCGCAGTTAGGTATTTATGCGGATTATGATACTCCGGTGTATTCGTCAGTTTTTGATAAAGAAATGACGACCATAGCGACTGATGAAGCGGTGATGGAATATAGCTCATATAGCAAACTTGAAAACAAAATGAGTAGCGTTACTGGCATGATGCAATCGGCTCCTGCACCTGCTCCCAGAAAGAACAAAGGCTACAAACAAGAAATGAATCAAATGGCTAACCAAATGGTTGATCCCAACGCTAATATTCAAACAGGCCCAGGATTACCTACATGGAACTGGCAGGAAGTGCGCTTTCAATGGAATAGCCCAGTCAAAGAAGCACAGACATTACGTTTGAATTTGATCCCGCCCAAGGTCAATTTGGTATTGAATTTTCTGCGTGTTATTTTGTTATTGCTATTAATAGGCAGATTAATACGTGTTTTTACAAAAAATAACACGGGCGGACAACCTAAAAAGCCTTTACACCGTTTTTCCAAGAGCCTAAATGGATTTTCTGCTATCGCATTACCCGTCTTGTTCATCATGCTGCTAATGCCTGACGCGCATGCAGAGAAACGGGTGACACCTAGCACTAAAATGATGAGTGCCAGCAATAGCGGCTTTCCTGATGAGGTGAT
>CAZDMX010000087.1:4414-7806 GCA_964506085.1 uncultured Thiothrix sp.
CACCTAGCACTAAAATGATGAGTGCCAGCAATAGCGGCTTTCCTGATGAGGTGATGTTGCAAGCCCTAAAAGGTCGTCTGCTCGCGGCAGATAAATGCCTTCCCGAATGTGCGCAAATCGAAGCCATGCGCATAGAGCTTAGCGAAGAACAGTTGACGCTTTATGTCAAAATACATAGCGCTGCACCTACCCATCAAAGGGTGGCTGTACCCTTACCTGGCAACAGTGAGCAATGGCGAGCAGATACGATCTTGTTAGCAAACCAGCCTGCCAAGTCGCTCTCCAGAGATACTCAGGGAGTCCTATGGATAGGGCTAGAGCAAGGCATTCATAATGTAATCATGCAAGGTCGCTTGCCGAAACAACCACAATTACAATTGTCGTTGCCGCTTTTACCTAAATACGTCGAATGGCACGGCGAAGGCTGGACGGTAGAAGGTATTCGCGATAACCATATGCCATCGCAACAGCTTCAGTTAATTCGCAAGCAGAATGACGATTCGACGCTCATTGATGGGGAAGATACGAATGATCTAGCCGCTGAAAATAATATTTTACCGCCACTACTATATGTGCAAAGAACCCTGCATCTGGGGCTTGACTGGATGATAGAAACTCACGTTTCTCGTTTATCGCCAACGGGGACTCCCGTCAGTATGAAAATTCCGCTGCTGGCAAATGAGTCTGTGCTGAGCAATGCGTATCCGGTAAAAAAGGGACATGTATTGATAAATATGTCATCTATGCAACGTAGTATCAGTTGGAATTCACAAATTCCTGTGGCCGACAAACTATTGCTGGAAGCGAAACATACAGTCGGTTTAGTAGAATCATGGAAGCTGGATATCAGCCCCATCTGGCATGTCAAGATAACCGGTATTCCAGAAATCCATCACGGTAATCAGGCAGATGCCTGGCTACCCGAATGGCAACCCTGGCCTGGGGAAAAAGTAGCGCTCGAAATTAGCCGGCCTGAAGGCGTAGCTGGACGAACACTGACTATTGATCGTAGTATTTTGAGTATTAAAGTAGGTAAAAGAATCAGGGAATCAAAGCTCTCTTTAAACCTGCGCAGTAGTAGAGGTGGGCAACATATTATTACTCTGCCAGAGCATTCCAAGCTGATATCAGTCAGTATCAACGATGGCCTACAACCCATTAGACAGCAAGGCCGTAAAGTCAGCCTGCCGATTGTTCCCGGTGAGCAGCGCATTGTTGCTAAATGGCGGGTTGATACGCCTATCAATACTCGGCTAACCGTCCTGCCCGTTGATGTCGGCGTGGACAATGTCAATAACAGCATCCGCCTTGGGATGGGCAGAGATCGCTGGATACTCTTTACCAATGGCCCACAAATGGGGCCAGCGGTACTGTTCTGGGGAGTTCTTCTGGTGGTATTAATAGGCTCGGTGATCTTGGGGCGAATTCAACAAAGCCCTCTTAAAACATGGCAGTGGTTCTTGTTAGGTACGGGGCTGATTCTTGCAACACCTATTATGATATTGATCGTAGCTGGCTGGTTACTAGCGATGAACTACCGCCCCAAACTTCAGCACGTTGAAAGTCGTCTACTGTTTAATGGTGGACAAGTGTTATTGGTACTTCTAACGCTCATCGCTTTAGGAACGCTAATGCTAGCGCTACGACAAGGGCTACTAGGCTGGCCTGATATGCAAATATCAGGCAACTCATCCAGCGCATGGCAACTCAGATGGTTTGAAGACAGATCCACAGCACTACTCCCCCAACCCTGGGTGATTTCTGTACCGCTGTTAGTGTATAGAATACTCATGTTACTTTGGGCGCTATGGCTGGCATTCTCATTGATTAGCTGGTTGCGAGACGGTTGGCATCATTTCACCGTGGGTGGGTTATGGCGGTCTGCGCCTAAGAAGATTAAACAGGAGAATAGCGAAACAACACCCTCTAAAACAAAAAGTTAGTTATATTAATAAACATGGCAACCCATCACGAAATCATCGGCGAAGAATGGAAAGAACGCTCACGCGAACTAGCGGAATGGACTATGCAGCGCATGGTCAATCGCAAAGACGTATGGGGACAGTATTCCGTCTTATCAGCGGATGAAAGACGCAGACTTGGGCAGAAATACAAAGCCATGACCTTGCCTCGTAAATCCATGCGCGGCGAGGATATGGTGACATTAGACAAACTCACCCGGCACTTCGCCAGCCGCTATCACCACAAACCACAAATCATTGGTCTACATGAAAAGAGCAAAGAAGATACCAGCCTTTGGCTCGGCATTGATATTGACTGCCATGATTACAACTCACCCTCAGGTGAAGATCATGGGCGACGTAATTTAGCGACCGCGATAAAGTGGTGGAAAGAAATGCAAACCATGGGCTACGATCCCTTGCTAATCGACTCAAGTGGCAAAGGTGGGTATCACTTATGGCTACACTTTGCAGAACCCGCACCTACTCAGAATGTGTTTGCTTTAGCGCAGCACTTTGTCAGCACATGGGAAGAGAATAATCTGGATGAAGAACCCGAAACATTTCCCAAACAATTAAAGCCCGGCAGCTTAGGAGCGTGGTTTCGGCTACCCGGCTTGCATCACTACTTAAAGCATTATGGTCGTGTCTGGAGTGGAGATGACTGGTTAGAAAACCCTTGGCTGGACGGACATGCTGCTATTGACGCCATCCTTCAATGTGTACCTGGCCCACCTCCTCCAATAACAGAAAGTAGTCAGGAAAAACACGTACGCACTACTAATCGCAGAACAAAAAACAAGAAAACTGCCCAGCAACGAAAACAACAATTCAAACGCAGTAAACGACCTGTAGTGTGTGTTGATGTCGATGGTGTATTAGCCAGCAGGGAATATTCAAAAGGCGTAACCGAAATAGGTGAACCCATTGATGGCGCAGTAGATTTTACTCGTGATCTGCATGAAACTGCGGATATTATTATTCTTACAGCGCGAATCTCAGGCGCTGATGCAAAGACCAAGAAGAAATCAGCGCAAGCACGCGAGTCTGTAAAAACTCAACTCAAAGACTGGCTTGATAAACACGGCTTTGCCTATACCAGCATCTGGACAGAACCCGGCAAACCGATTGCTAGTGCCTATGTGGATGATCGTGCCGTTGCATGTCGCCCGGAAGAAGATGGAGTAAAGGCGTTTAAGCTGGCGCATGAAGGGATTGATAAACTTTGTTAGGCTGCTTGAACCTAAAAAACGCAGTTGAAAACAGGAAGGTCTCTCTTCATTACAAACCAAATACAAAAAAATGGGACTATAAAGTATAGCCCCATATCATCATGTTACAGCCTGATTTATTAACTATTAATCGTCCCGTAAGTATTTTCACTGATGCAGCTCCCTGAACTTGTCGAAGGGTGCGGGTTGCTTATACTTT
>CAZDMX010000088.1:0-7785 GCA_964506085.1 uncultured Thiothrix sp.
CTTACTACATCATTGTTTATCCTAATGATTTAAAAGCTAAAGTCTTTAAGTTGGTAAATGATAAATATACAAAAGTTGATGATTTTACTAGTGAAGCTTTAGACTTTGATGATTTGACTTGTCATGCCAGTATTGACTTTAATAAGGTTTTTCAGTCATTTAGATAAATATTGGTATCATTTATTCTCCTAGTAATTACCTAGAGTATGGGGATGTTGTTTGGCTTTGGTCTTCTTTGGTTAGCCATCGAAGGCAGTAAAAAAATGAAAGCTCTATCGATAAGAAGATAAACGAGATATTCCAAAGTTTGTTTGACTTCGTACCTGCTAAAGCACTAGAACAAGGGAGTGCTGTAGGTGAAACTGTCGGTAGCATTTTGCAAACATCTCGTTATTCGCATAATACATATTATGTTAAATAGAAGGTCCGCTAATAAACTGTCTTGATGCAGATAATAAACCCTCTATTTCACTCATAGCCCTCGTTTTACAAATTTAGGTCATTTCGTCTGTTTTTTTCATCTTTTCGTCTTTAACCCTTTCATTTTCTGAAAATTTAAACTATATTCGCTCTGTGTTTAAGACGCATAATGTATTAACAATAAGTGGGATTAAGTGTGTCTTGAACGTATTTTTAACTTGCTGAGTTATTTTCGAATAACACAACTAAACAATAATAAAAACGACTAAAATATAATGACAAATGCTACCAAGATTGTAACTTTCTTTGTTTCAGTCACATTCCTAGCGTCTTGTTCACAAATACCCCAAGCGGTAACGCCATCAGATGGTAATAGCTCCTCATTGCCTGATAATAAGGCTCCTGCGCGTTATCCAGATATGCAGACACGAAACAAGATTGTTCAAAGCGCCACTCAAACACTCGGTTCACCCTATCGCTATGGCGGCACAACTGTTAATGGTTTCGATTGTAGTGGTCTTACCCGGCATGTTTATCAAGCTGCGGGTCTTAATATTCCGCGCACAGCAGCACAACAACGAGATCGTAGTAAAACTATTCACTCATACTCAAACTTACTTCCTGGTGATTTGATTTTCTTTAAAACAGGTAGAAAGACCAACCATGTAGGTATTTTCATGGGTAATGGTCAATTTATTCATGCATCAACAGGTAAAAAAAGAGTCATTCAAGCCAAACTTGACACGCCCTACTGGCGACGTAGCTTTGTTAAGTTTGGCAGTTATATTCGTTAATACTAATGTTCTATAATAGGTTTATTTATTCATATACAATTGAACCTAGAAAACGCAGTTGATCGCTACGAAGTTATACTAACCTTCTGTAAAACAATTAAAAACGTGCAGTGTAGTCGTTCACTTGTTGAGTGAAGGCGCTACATCCAGTAGAGCAACTTTATTGAACTGACTAGCTATATGAAAAAACTCATTAAGGATCAACCATTAACTCCTTTTTTCATTACGCCATTCAGTCCAATAAAATCACTCTACAAGCTGTCCAACTGCGTTTCCTAGGTTGAAGGGTTAGTAACCAATAAATCTAATTTCTATTCAAGGCATTGAGAAAACTTAATCTGACACTATAGATAAGAGTGTCTCTATGATTTGTATTAGAGATACTTACAACATAAACACACAAAGGAGAGGTAATATGGGTCTTTTTGATTTTGCTAAAGGTATCGGTAATAAATTATTTGGAAATGAGGATGAGGCTCCTGAAAAAATAAAGGCTCACATTGAAGAAGATAATCCCGGAATTAAAAATCTTGAAATATCAGTTAAGGATGGTGTTGCAACTATCAAGGGGGAAGCGGAATCCGCAAGCGCCCTTGAAAAAGCAATACTTATGGCAGGTAATGCTATGGGTATCGAAAAAGTTAGAGCAGACGATGTTATTGCTCCCGCAGCAGACTACGAAGTTCAGTACTATGAAGTGGTAAAAGGCGACAGTCTTTGGAAAATAGCTGATAAGTTTTATGGGAATGGAAGTAAGTACAAGAAAATTCTCGAAGAAAATCTGCAAGTTATTAAAGATCCTGACTTAATTTTCCCTGGTCAGAAAATTCGCATTCCTGCGGATGATTAATCTTTTAAAATTTTAATTCTTAATCAGTAAGTTAACAACACAAGGTGGTATAAAATGGACATGGGTAGTTTATTAAAAATGGGCGCTTCAGCTTTTATTCAAAGCAAACTTAGCGGAAATTCAGGTAGTGGATTGGATTCTGGCATGCTTTCATCTGCTCTAGGTGGATTGCTCGGCGGTGGTAATTCAGGAGGCGGTGGTGGTCTTGATCTTGGTTCATTACTCTCTAACATGGATTCCGGTGGTTTAGCGGGTGTAGCGAAGTCTTGGTTAGGTGATGGCGATAACGAAAGTATCTCTGCGGATCAGGTTACCAGCATGTTTGGCTCAGATAAAATCTCTGAGTTTGCTTCTCAACTTGGTCTTAGCAATGATGAAGCTGCGGGTGGATTAGCTGATGCGCTTCCACAGCTAGTGGATAATGCTAGTAGTGGTGGTTCAATACTTGACTCTATTGGTGGCCTTTCAGGCGCTTTAGGCATGGCAAGTAAAATATTCGGTAAATAGTAAGTCTTAGTATTCCTTAAAGAGTACAGAAGAAAAGCCCCTATTTTGGGGCTTTTTTTATGCTTGTCATTGGGTGGCTACTTCACTTCTAACAAATCATCCCAACGGGTGGTATAAGCGGGTGATAAATGTTTCTGGTGCATTTGCCAGCGTTGCTTGGGTTCACTGGCAAAACCGAGCGTTTCAGAACCAAATTTCTGATTAACATCATCAAGAAGTTTCATTCTTTTTCTTGATGAATCAGTATAATTGGCCTTGGAAAATAAGCATAGTTGCTGATTTTTATCAGGTATTAAATCATTGAGCATAATTCCCGCTCGATAATAAACATGGCCAGATTGAAACATCTGCTGGACAGCCCAACCCGCTGCACGAATCAGAGTCGCGGTATCCGCAGTATATTGGCTCAAATTGATACTGCGAGTATTCGCATGACTACTTTCCAATTTCTCTGCTTTAGTGCGAACAAAAATAGTGATGTTTTTGGTTAAACTATGCTGAGTTCTGAGTTTTTCCGCTGCACGACTTACATAACCGGCTACAAACTGGCGCAGCTGCAGATAGTCCGTTACTTTTGGGCGAAAGCTTCGTGAAACTAGAATCTGTTTGCGCTCAGCTGTATCTTCCCTTTTTATACAGCTGATACCAGCAAGTTCCATCGCGGTACGTTGCAACACGACACTATAGCGTTGTCGAATCCAGCGATGATCAGCGCTAGCTAAATCAGCTGCTGTTCTTATTCCATTGTGTTGTAATGCCTCGGCCCAACGTCGGCCTACTCCCCAAACATCACCGATAGGCATTTTTTTCATAGCCTCTTGAGCTTGTTGTGCATTTAGCAATACGCAAACATTATTTAAAGCAGGATCTTTTTTGGCAATCTGATTAGCCAGTTTAGCTAGGGTTTTCGTGGGCGCAACGCCAACAGAAACCGACAATCCAAGCCATTGCTTGATGACTCCATGCAACTCACTTGAATGCTCGACCAGAATTGCTCTAGGAATTGAGGAGAAATTGATAAAGGCTTCATCAATAGAATAGACTTCAACATGTGGATGAAACCGTTCCAAAATACTCATTACCCGTGATGACATGTCGCCGTATAGCGCGTAGTTACTGGAAAACACATGGACATGATGCGTCTTGAAAAAACTCTGCCATTGGTATTCAGGTGCCGCCATAGGTATACCTAGTTGCTTTGCTTCATTGGATCTCGCTATGATACAGCCGTCATTATTGGACAACACGACTATAGGTTGGCCTTCTAATTCTGGTCGAAAAACCCTTTGGCAAGAAGCATAAAAATTATTACAGTCAACTAGTGCATACATGTGAATACCTCTCTATCCTTCTCTCCCCTACTCCCATACCCTGATCCTTACACTTGATGAATAATAGAAGTAACGACTCCCCAGATGTGTAATTCATCGGTTACAGGAATATCTGCATAGTGAGGATTTTCGGCTTTCAGAACGATAGAGCCGCCGGATGTCATTAAACGCTTTACGGTGACTTCCGTGTCTACAACAGCGATTACAATCTTGCCATGTACGGGTTCTAAAGCACGATCTACCACAAGAATATCACCCGGCTGGATACCTGCATCAACCATTGAACGCCCAGACACACGAACAAAGAAAGTGGCTTCGTGATGTTTAATTAATAATTGATTAAGATCCAGATAATCTTCTATGAAGTCATCAGCGGGTGAAGCGAAACCTGCTGCAACGTTGCAGCCGTATAAGGGAATGCGCAGTGGCTCTATTGCATTACTGGTGTTTTTCTCTGACTTGAGAGATTCATGCGATTTGTAAGTAGGAATGATTTGATCAATGTCTTTGCTTTTACGCAATTGACTAAATTCACACAGCAATTGTTCCACAGGTTTTATGAGTGAAAGCGGGATACGAATGGGCTGGGTTGCTTCACCGTAAGCATTTCGACCCTTTGGTCTACCTGCACCTAATCTAGCTCCCCCTTTCCTACTTGTTTTTATCTTTGTCTTTTCCTTTGTCATTTTGATAAGTGTACAGTATTCTAACTGTGGTTGCCTTACTTATCAGAAAATAGATGGGTCAACCGGTGATCCCTACTAATTGGAAGCGATGACTTTAGGTGATTTGACGTCATTTCGGAAGTAGTGGCATACAACAAGAGTTTAATTTAACCTAAAAAACGCAGTTGAAACTACTGCGAATGTCTACAGCACTGAATCTAAAGGTTTTCTGGAAAATTCTGACTTCATCCGTAGAGTGACTACGAATAAAGCCAAAATTTTCCAGAAATTCCTTTATCTTCAGCACTCTAGTCATTCTCGCTACGTTTCAACTGAGTTTTTTAGGTTTAAAACTTATTCCTAGAAGAATTAAATCGGTCTTCTTCAGAATACAGTAAGCATAAGCAGTATCAATACTGCTTATGCTTACTTACTACTCGGGACGCATGTGAGGAAATAAAATCACATCTCTAATCGAAGGCATATCAGTAAACAACATCACCAGACGGTCTATGCCAATGCCCTCACCCGCTGTGGGTGGTAAACCATATTCGAGCGCTCGGATATAATCCGCATCGTAGTGCATAGCTTCTTCATCACCTGCGTCTTTCTCAGATACCTGTTTCTTAAAGCGTTCTGCTTGATCTTCCGCATCATTTAGCTCGGAGAACCCATTACCAATTTCACGTCCACCGATGAATAGTTCAAACCGGTCTGTGACAAAACTATCATCATCATTACGCCTAGCAAGAGGTGATACTTCAGCAGGATATGCCGTGATAAAAGTAGGATTCATTAATTTATGTTCGACAGTTTTGTCGAATATCTCAATCTGAATTTTTCCTAAACCCCAATAGTCCTCAATATGAATACCAAGCTCTTTAGCAATCTGGCTTGCACTATCCATATTATCAAGCTGCCCTTCTTCTATATTCGTATTGAAGTGTAAAATAGATTCTTTAACCGTCATACGAGTAAATGGCTTACCAAAATCAAAGGTATCCCCTTGATAGGTAATCTGGGTAGTTCCTAGGCCATCACGCGCAATACCTTTCAAAAGCTCTTCGGTTGTGTCCATAAGGTCATGGTAAGTTGCGTACGCCTGATACCATTCCAGCATAGTGAATTCTGGGTTATGCCGAGTTGATAAACCTTCATTTCTAAAATTACGATTAATTTCAAAAACTCTATCGAATCCTCCTACAACCAATCGCTTCAAATACAACTCGGGTGCGATGCGTAGATACATATCAATATCTAAAGCATTGTGGTGGGTAGTAAAGGGTCTAGCGGTGGCTCCACCTGGGATGACTTGCAACATCGGAGTTTCTACTTCAAGAAAATCTCTTTGCAAAAAATAATTACGAATATAGCCAATAATCATTGAGCGCATCATAAAGACACTTCGTGACTCTTCATTCATAATCAGATCTAGGTAACGCTGTCTATAGCGCTGTTCGTGATCAGTTAACCCATGGAATTTCTCAGGTAAAGGCCGTAAAGACTTGGTAAGAAGGCGTAATTTATTCACCCGAATAGATAACTCGCCTGTTTTCGTTTTAAACAACTCACCTTCAGCGCCAATAATGTCGCCGGTATCCCAGGTTTTAAAATCTTTATAAATATCCTCACCGACACGGTCACGTTGTATGAAGAGCTGAATCCGGCCTGTGGTATCAGAAATCGTGATAAAACTGGCTTTACCCATGACTCTTTTCAACATGATTCTGCCACCAATGGTGATGGGTATCAGGTTTTCATCAAACCATTCCCTTTCATATTCTCCGTACTCAGCATGGATAGGGGCCGCATAATGATCACGTTTAAAATCATTAGGGAACGCAATTCCCTTTTCCGCCGTTTCTCTTATAGCCGCTAGCTTTTCACGTCTAAGCGTAATTAACTGATTTTCATCCTGTTGTGAATTGTTTTCCTGCTCACTCATTGTTATTTCCTATCATGCCAGACTAATTAGAGTCCGCTTTTTAAACTTGCTTCAATAAATTGATCCAGATCGCCGTCCAGAACCGCTTGAGTATTTCCTGTTTCAACACCTGTTCGTAAATCTTTAATACGTGATTGATCTAAAACATAAGAGCGTATTTGACTACCCCAGCCAATATCAGATTTACTATCTTCTAAGACCTGTTGTTGTTCATTTTTCTTCAGCATTTCCAGCTCATAGAGTTTAGCTTTGAGCTGTTTCATCGCCGTATCTTTATTCATATGCTGAGACCTACCATTTTGGCACTGTACCACCGTATTAGTAGGCAAATGGGTAATCCGAACCGCAGACTCAGTTTTGTTAACATGCTGCCCCCCTGCTCCGGAAGCTCTATAGACATCAATACGCAGATCAGCCGGATTGATCTCAATCTCAATATCATCATCCACTTCAGGAGAAACAAAAACAGCAGAAAAAGACGTATGGCGACGATTACTAGAATCAAATGGAGATTTACGCACTAGACGATGCACACCTGTTTCTGTACGCAACCAGCCAAAGGCATACTCACCCACAAAACGAACGGATGCGCTTTTTATACCGGCAACATCACCAGGCGATGCTTCCATTAACTCAACCTTAAAACCTTTTTGCTCACCCCAGCGCAAATACATGCGCAAAATCATTTCAGCCCAATCTTGGGCTTCCGTGCCACCAGAGCCCGATTGAATATCAAGGAATGCATTATTAGCATCCATTTCTCCTGAAAACATCCGCTGAAATTCGAGCCTTTCCACATTTTGTAGAAAAGATTCTACATCTTCAGTAACAGCGTTAACGGTATCTTTATCTGCCTCAGATTCAGCCATTTCCAACAAATCTTTAGCATCAGTCAGGCCGGCTTGTAGCGCATCAATAGTGAATACAATTTTTTCGAGTACGGCTTTGTTCTTACCCAGCTTCTGGGCATTTTCGGGGTTATCCCAAATAGCAGGGTTTTCTAATTCAAGGTTGACTTCTTCGAGCTGTTCCTTCTTGTTTTCATAGTCAAAGATACCCCCTTAAATCAGCAGTACGGGACTGTAGATCTGCGATCTTAGTATAAAGAGGATTTAATTCCATGAAACAACACTCAAAAAAATAATATTATGTAGAAAGGGGAAAGCAGCACTCAGACATAGGGTGTGATTTAAAGTGATGCTTTTGTAGGTTGCGGGTGAGGAACGAACCCCAACATGACGTACTCTGTTGGGGTTCCTACGTCACCCGCAAC
>CAZDMX010000089.1:0-7750 GCA_964506085.1 uncultured Thiothrix sp.
GCCATAACCGATGGTCATAACGGCATACCCTATCCAGAAAATAGTGGCTCTAAAGCTGAGCCATATTGTATTTAGTGTGGCCATTATTGTTGTGCTTTTGTGAGTTGTTGCAATATATCTCTTAGTGCGATTCCGCGATGACTTATTCGGTTCTTTTCATCAGGGCTTAGCTCGGCTGAACTGGTTTTATGGGTAGGAACATAAAACAGCGGGTCGTAACCAAAACCATTGTCTCCTGAGCGTTCGAATAATATCCTACCTTCCCAGCTCGCATCAGCGATTAGTGGTGATGGATCTTCGGCATGGCGCATATAAACTATACAGCAACGGAAGCGAGCAGTGCGCTCGGCTTCTGGTATATCGGCCAGTTCTGCCAGTAATTTGTCGTTGTTGGCTTCGTCATCACCGTGCTCGCCTGCATAGCGCGCGGAATAGATGCCGGGTCTACCCATCAATGCATCAACTTCTATACCGGAGTCGTCCGCTAATGCGGGTAGTCCGGTATGCTTTGCGGCATGTCGTGCTTTTAGTATTGAGTTTTCAACAAAGGTCAAACCGTCTTCGATAGCATCGGATACATTGTATTCGGATTGAGGGATAATCTCGAATTGGATATCAGCCAGCATACGATTGAATTCACGTAGTTTTCCAGGGTTGCCGCTGGCGAGAATTACCTTTGTCGTTTTACTCATATGTTCATGGCCTGATCTTGGATAGTAATTATCTCGTTGATGCCTTTTTCAGCCAACTCAAGCATGCTGTTCATTTCTTCACGGCTAAAGGCGTGGCCTTCCGCTGTGCCTTGCACTTCAATGAATTGCCCTGCTGTATTCATGATGACGTTCATGTCGGTTTCTGCATTGGAGTCTTCAGGGTAATCCAGATCTAATACGGGCGAACCGTTGTAGATTCCTACAGAAACAGAAGCGATTTGTCCATGAATGGGGCTAGACTCTAGTTCGCCGTCTTTAATGAGGGTTTGAATCGCGTCACACAATGCAACGTAGCCTCCGCTGATGGAAGCTGTACGAGTGCCTCCATCTGCCTGAATAACATCACAATCAATGACTATTTGACGCTCGCCCAATGCTTCCATATCTATACAGGCACGTAAGGAACGGCCAATCAGACGTTGTATTTCAACTGTTCTGCCACCTTGTTTGCCTCTGCTGGCTTCTCGTCCCATTCGTGTATTGGTAGAACGCGGTAGCATGCCATACTCGGCAGTTACCCAGCCAGAACCTTTGCCACGAAGCCAGGGTGGGATACGCTCGTCGATACTAGCTGTACACAATACTTTTGTATCGCCAAATTCTACTAGTACGGATCCTTCGGCATGCTTGGTGTAATTCCGAGTGAATTTAACTGCACGCATTTCATCGAGTGCTCTACCGCTAGGTCGCATAGTTTCTCCTTTAAATTGATTCTATCAATGTTTTGAATGCCGAGATTATACTTAAACGAAAAAAAATTGTTGCAATAAATTAACTTTACTTACACACTGGCGACATGATTATTGGGAACATTCTATTAGTGACGAAATCCGTCCGCCGTTGGTGGTTGAAGGCTCACCTGCGTGTCTCAATAATTTGATTTAGTTACAAGAATTATTATTTATAAAAAGCCGCAGATTTTACTTTCTGCGGCTTTTTTTGTTTCTGGCTATTAGATTTAGGACTTATGAAAACGCAAATACAGCTAGCATTTATTATCGTTATTCTTATTTGGTCGACCACACCGTTGGCGATTAAATGGAGTATTCAGGATGTGGGGTTTCTCTTTGGATCAACCACACGAATGATACTGGGTGGCTTTTTTACTGTCATAGCTGTGTTGCTTCTGCGCTATCCTGTGTTATTACATACTAAAGCTATAAAAGCCTATTTCGCATCGGGAATCGGTATCTATGTGGCGATGTTGTTCGGTTATTGGGGTGCTAGCTATATTCCTTCGGGGTGGATTTCCGTTATCTGGGGGCTTTCACCTATTTTTACGGGTTTTTTGGCGCATAGTATTTTGGGTGAAAAAGCATTGACTTGGCATAGGATCTTCGGGGCTTTATTAGGTGTGGCAGGTCTTGCTGTGATCTTCTTACACAGTACTGCTTTTGGTGATAGCACAGAGCTAGGGGTATTTTTAATATTCGTAGGTGTGCTCGGTCAAACCGGAACGGCTGTTTGGATTAAGCATATTAATGCAAAAATTAATGGTCTGGTTATGACTACGGGAGGCTTGTTGGTTTGTATCCCGATGTTTGTTTTAACTTGGTGGGTGTTTGATGGTAACTGGCCGGAACATATAGAGAGCAGGGTGGTTGGATCTATTGTCTATCTCGCATTTTTTGGATCGTTAATCGGCTTTACGCTTTATTTCTTCTTGCTAAATCATGTTGAGGCATCAAAGGTTTCATTAATAACTTTGGTTACGCCAGTAACTGCGCTACTTCTAGGTCATTATTTAAACCAGGAAGCGCTAGGAATATCTGTTGTTATGGGTACAACTTTAATTTTATTAGGGCTAGTGAGCTATGAGTGGGGAGCCAAGTTATTAGCTCAGTTATCAGCTAAGCTCTAGAATGCGGCTATTAGACTCAATAAAATCAATAATAAACGATTTGGGACGAGCGCTACTAAAGCGCTCAACTTCCTTGCCATCTTCAAAGAGCATAATAGTTGGAAAGCCGCGAACTTTATATTTGCCGGCCAGTTTCATATTTTCACCTTCATCAACCTCTAGTTTTGCTAGTAATACTTTGCCTTCGTAGTCGTTGATAACGGATTTTAGAATGGGATCAATAAATAGACAAGGGCTGCACCAGTCTGCCCAGAAGTCTACTAAGACGGGGGTGTTAAAGGAGGCTTCTAATACCTTCTTATCAAAATCTTCGAGATCAATATCAAATACAAATTTGGATTCGTTCGTCATTTTAGTCATAGTTTATGGTGTATTTTTTTGTTGAGTAGCTAAAAGCGTAATTTAAAAGTCGGTTTTGAGTGCTGATCTAGCAAATCATAATTAAGCAGCCATTGTTTAGCATCTTCAGCATCCTGCTTGAACCATTGCTGCGCAGAGCCGAGTCGGAAGGTATAACCCCAGTTGTCCATATCTTGCATAATACGCAAGCCATCTAAATTCTCAATATGATCTGCGAGGATGATTTGTAGATAACACACAGCATTTTCTTCATCATAATCACCACCTGCGTTGGTATGCAGACCCGTTCGACGATTATTATCCATACAGACATAGTGGCAAGCTTCATGCAGGATGGAATGTACGGGGGTGTCGTTACGAGCGTAAAGTTGATTGTTGACCAGACCCGCTTCAGATTCACCCCAGAAGCTACCCAGAATGGCATCTTCTTTATCGACAAGAATGAGGTCAAGGTTATATTGACTCAATAGTGGTGAGATTAAAGAGGCTTTTATTTCACCTAATGTGAGTACAGTATTGATCATATTCAGCAGGTTTAGCCCAAATATCCCAAACATTTATCCTGCTAGTCTTTATCCGTTACTTTGTTTTTGTACATGCTTAAAACACCCGTACTGTCGTCTTGTACGGCATCAACATTTTGGTCGTACTGAAAATAACTATAACCTGCGCCTCGTGGTGTTGCTTGATTCATCAAGGTTCCAATCACATGTACATTAGCCTGTTTCAAGCGTTTTAAACTAGCCAGCACAGGCGCTTTTAGAGTGGCTTCAGAGCGAATAGTCATTAACGTCGCATCAGCAATATTTCCCAGAATTAGCGCATCAGCCAATCCTAAGACAGGAGGGCCATCAATGATAATACGGTCATATTGATCAGCCGCTTTTTTGATCAGCTCTTTTATACGTCGGCCAGATAACAACTCAACAGGGTCGGGAGGTAAAGGGCCTGATGGAAGCACTAGCAAACCTGAAATGGTGGTTTGCTGAGTAGCAGACGGCATGTCAGTACTACCTGTTAGATAGTTGCTGAGCCCTTGCCTGTTGTCTATTTTTAACAAAGAGTGGATGGATGGATTACGAAGATCAGCATCAATGAGTAGTACATTTTCTCCAGCAAGTGCATAAGCTGTCGCCAAGTTTAGAGCAATACTGGTTTTACCTTCACCCGGCTCAGAGCTAGTAAAGAATAATGTTTGTGGCGCTCCATCTTGTGTTGAAAAGCTTAATGCGGTGCGTAAAGACCGAATTGCTTCTGATACTTGAGAGCGGGGTTCTTTGATAATCTGTTGAGCAATATCAGAACTGCTACGGCCTTTCTGTTCTGGAATCATCCCCAGCATAGGTAGGTGTGTAATGCGCTCAAGTTCGTCTGCCTCTTTAATGCTGTCATCCATAAATTCACGCAGGAAAATAGCAGCAATGCCTAGTAGAAAACCGATGAGTGTTCCAAATATTAAGTTGGTTTTTACTTTAGGTTTGTATTTATTATAAGGGATACTCGCTTTATCAATGACAGTAATGTTGTTAGCGTCAATGCCACTGACTACTCCCACTTCTTTTATTCGCTCTAACAAGCTTTGATGGACGTTTTGGTTAGATTTTGCTTCTCTTTTCAGGTTGTTATAGGTGAAAACCTTGCCTTGCATAACCAGCCCTGTTTCTTGAAGTACATCCAGACGTTTATTCAGTGCTTTTTCAGAACTCTTTGCAGCAGCCAGACGACTATCCAGTGATTGCTTATATAGATGCGCTTCGGAGCGAATCTTCCCGCGAGCATATTCTACTTTTTTCTTTGCCTTTCTGGCGGTACGACTTTTGCTACCGAATTTTTTCTTTGCCGCAGCATATTGATCTTCAAGTGTGTCCAGTCTCTTCTTCAAAGTACGCATGTGTGAGGTGTTGAGCATCATTGAAGGATCAGGGCTGTTTGCTGCTGTAGTCAGTTGTGAAAGTTCGCTTTCCAATTGGACTCTGTGACGCTCCGCATCTACTAACTCATTAGACAGTTTCGTGAGAACGTGTGTGGATGTTGTTTGGTTATTATCAAGAGTAATAATTTTGTTATCGCGAGCAAACTTGTTTAATACCGTTTCGGAATTAGCTAAGCGTTCTTTGGCTTGTTCAAGTTGGGTTTGTAAAAACTTCTGTGTGTACTCAGCACTTTTGTACTGTCGTTCTAAATTCGAATGAATAAAGGTTTCAGCAATGCTATTAACAATTTTGCTGGAAAGTTCAGGATCATTTGATTCGTAATGAATCATGATAAGTTGCGAAGAGTTTAGAGGTACTACCTGTAATCCTTTCAGGAAATTAACTTCAGGAGTGGGTGGTGCAGAGCGTAAGAAGGACAAAAATCCTTTTTTTGAGGTAAAGCTATCTTTGATGCCGAGCTTATCCATAACGGCTATTGCCAGCGTGTTACTTTGCAATAACTGGATTTGTGTTTGCCAATAGTCTCGTTCTGTCCGACGTGCAGTGGGTTCTATTACAACGTCTGCGGCTGCTGTGGATTGGCGTTCAATTTGTATCGTAGTGCTGGCACGATACACAGGTGTCATGAGTAGTGTTATGAGAAGAGAAAGCAATAACGCAAGTGCAGTAATGGTTCCTAACATCTTTTTGTGGCGAACTAAAACGCTCCAAAACTCTCTAATATTAAGACCTTTGCTGGGTTCTAGCAGTTCTTCAGGATAAATTGAATTCAATTGAGCTGTACCTGTTGAGGATTTCAATTCGGTAACATGGCTTCCAATGCCGGTGTCAGCATTATGTGGTGTGATTTTTGCACTCATAATTAATATACTTTAAGTATTTCGTGTGTCGTAAAGATATGTAACAAGGGCATCTCTATTAATTCTGGATCAGTGAATTGAGTCCCGAATTAATAGAGATGCCCTCAAGCTTATTTAACTATATCTAAATCTAGCTCATCTATATTTATAGTAGATGGTTCTATATACAACAACAGTATATAGAACTTTTAGTCAATATAAGCAAGAAGCAGATGAGTAACATTGCTCTCCGTGTCTTTGTTACGGCTTCTATAGTACTCACTTTTTGGGTTTATTGTCATGTACTGCATTAGCGACATGCACCGTATTAGTGAGTAGTAGTATTCATTATTAAGTTCATTTTTTACTAATAGTCTGTCAAGAAAAGTAGCTAACGAAACGTTATTACACTCTATGTTGCGCGCGCATACTAGCAATTGCGCGTATCCATAGCAAGATAAGGACTATTGACAACTACGATATCGTAGTTGGGTAAGCAAACCTTGAAGCGAGTCTGCGTGAGCTTTACCGGCATTTCCATTTGTTTTTATGCGGATTGATGTGGTAATTCTAAGCGTGGTATTTTTCCCACAGGCAGACCAGACACCTGCAAGAGAGCTAAGAGAGTCGTGGAAATGATAGTTGTGATGGTTTGGGCCACGAAGATCCGTTCTAAAGCGACTTCTGCTTCTACCAGAGAATGAAAAGGTGTTCATGATTCTTGCCTGTGAACCGGCTGGAAGTGAAACTTTCCCCTTGTAATGTGCGCTTACCAGAGACACGCTCATACCTTTAGGAACGCTAAGAGGTACGGTGATGTTACATTTTTTTCTCAGACTATGTTGGTTTCTACCCTGTGTTTCAACGATATATTTATTGAAGTTTATCTGTAGTGTGGCACTTTTAGGGTTTAGGCTTGCAGATACAGACCCCTTGGGACAGGCATTGCCAGCATAAGCAATCTTGCCAAGCCTGATGTTTTCCTGAGTGTTAGCACTGCTGGTAGTAGTACTAACAACGGTTATACTCGATAGTACAAATAGCAGGATTCCTGCTTTTGCTATTGCCCTGTTCATTTGCTGTTTCCCTATTTGTTTAATACGATACAGTTGCTAATTTAATACGTTATTATATGACGGATTCTAAACTAGAAAGTTCGGTTTTATCTTTATTTGTTGTGCAATAACAACGGATTTATATCAAGTTCATCGCTAACCAATCAACTGCCGCGCTGTTTCAAAGACTAAATCGAACATGGGTTCAGTTAAGCGTTTAGTCTGCGTGTTGTAACGACTACAGTGGTAAGAATCCAGCAGTGTAAATCGTTCAAGTTGATGGACTTGTGCATGTGCGAACTTATAAGCTGATAGGCGATTATTAGTAGCGCGTAGTATTGCATTATGAGCGATAGTTCCTAATGCCAGAACTACTGCATTGTCCGGCAATCCTTGCAGTTCATCTCTGAAGAAAGCATTACAGTTAATAATTTCTGTGTTTAGCGGTTTATTCTGTGGAGGTAGGCATTTTACTGCGTTAGTGATTCTGCAATTATTTAGCCGTAAATCATCACCCATATTTGAAGTTGGTTGAGAGCAAAAGCCAAACTTGTGTAAGCTCCGAAACAGCCACTCGCCCGATGCATCCCCTGTGAAAGGTCGTCCTGTTGCATTGGCGCCATGTAGACCAGGAGCTAGGCCAACGATTAGTAATTGAGCGGCGTTATCGCCAAAAACAGGAACAGGTTTACAATGATAATCTGGGTATGTTTGTTTAACTGTTTTCAGATGCTTCACTAGTCGTTTACAGCGGCGGCATTCTGGTTTGAATTTCATAGTGTTTTGCTTCATCGGTTAAGAGTGTTTTTAGCCGCATTAAGCGTATAACTCTAGTCTGTCGAAATAGACGGCTTTTTGAAAGCCAAAGCACCTTGGTTTTTGGATGGTTGTAGGGTCGAATTCATTCGACACGTATGCATATCAAGCAACACGGGTCGAATAAATTCGACCCTACAAGCTGATCCAGAAAATAAGTTTGTAATATTAG
>CAZDMX010000090.1:0-7742 GCA_964506085.1 uncultured Thiothrix sp.
GTATTGCTCTTGCGTGTAAAGGGATTCCACTTGGAATCGAATACTTCGATCTACAAAAGTCTGTAATTGAGCAAGGTTGTCGGACTCTTCATCTAACAACAAATCTACAACATCCTGAGAAGCTAAAACCAATAGTTCTTTTGCATCAAATTGTCTGACTTCTCGTAATATTTCCCGAAAAATTTCGTAACAAACTGTCTGTGCCGTTTTCAAATAACCCTTGCCAGTACAAGTTGGACAAGCCTCGCAAACAATATGCTCTAAACTTTCCCGGGTACGCTTGCGAGTCATTTCAACCAAACCCAGTTGTGATACCGTACTCACATAAGTCTTCGCATAATCAGTTGCCAATACTTTTTCTAAAGCCTGAAGTACTTGCTGGCGATGATTGAAATCCATCATATCAATGAAGTCAATAATGATAATCCCACCCAGATTACGTAATCTTAGCTGTCGTGCAATGGCTTGTGCTGCCTCCAGATTGGTCTTGAATATAGTTTCTTCAAGATTTCGATGACCTACAAATCGTCCTGTATTGACATCAATGGTAGTCATTGACTCCGTCTGATCTATGATCAAATAACCGCCTGACTTTAATTGAACCTGACGTTCCAATGCTTTTTGAATCTCATCTTCCACACCATAAATATCAAAGATGGGACGCTCACCAGGATAATGTTCAATGACCGTTAGCAATTCAGGGACATACGACTCACAAAACTTTTGTACACTAGCCAATGTTTCACGCGAGTCAATACGAACTTTTTCCATCGACTCACCAACCAGGTCACGCAACACTCTTTGTACTAGCGGCAAATCGGAATACATAACCGAAGGTTTGGTAGTTTCCTGAGCCAGTGCCTTAAGATCCTTCCAGCACTTACACAAGAACTCCATATCAGCACGCAGCACGGACTCATCAACACCCTCAGCAGCCGTCCTGATAATGTAGCCAAAGTTATCCTCGCTTTCATTGCGAACCGTCTCAACCAAGTCTTTGAGTCGTTCGCGCTCTTCGGGATCTTCTATCTTACTAGATACACCTAATGAGCTATCCTCAGGCACTAAAACCAACGATCGTGATGGAATAGTGACATAGGTCGTCAACCTAGCACCTTTAGTACCCAGAGGGTCTTTAATCACTTGAACCAGTATGTCCTTGCCTTCATGTAGTAATTCAGCGATGTTCGGCGATGAATTATCGTCCCCATCACTATTGCTTTTAACCACATCTTTAAACTTAGGGGTTAAATCTGATGCATGCAGAAAAGCCGCTTTCTCTAAGCCTATATTAATAAAGGCAGCTTCCATACCTGGCAAAACTCGGCTGACTTTACCTTTGTATATGTTACCAACGATACCTTTATGAGTAGCCCTTTCTATATGAACCTCTTGCAGAACACCATTACTAAGTAGTGCAACACGAGATTCCTGAGGGGTAACATTAATCAGTAGCTCAGTATTCATTATTTTTTGTACTCACTTTAATCGCTACCTGCTTATTTAAAAATTCTTGTTAAAAGCTCTTGCGTTTCATATAAAGGTAAACCCATCACGCCGGAGTAAGATCCTTCGATACGTTTGATAAATACGGCTCCATATCCTTGTATCGCATAAGCTCCTGCTTTATCTTTTGGCTCCCCACTTTCCCAATATTCGCTAATTTCTTTATCTGTCAACGCTTTAAAATACACTGTGTTGACATTCAAGCATACTTCACAACCCTGTTGGTGACGAATAGCCACAGCGGTAAGAATCTGATGACTGTTGCCAGACATCGCCGACAACATTTGATAAGCATGCTCATAGTTTCTTGGTTTTACCAAAAACTGAGACCCTAAGACTCCTAACGTGTCCGCTCCCAATACTGGCAAGCATTTATCCGATAGCGCCAATTGTTTTTGCCAAACAGCTTCAGCTTTTTCCTGAGCCAGCCGCTTCACCAAAGTTTCTGCGGACTCATCTGGCAAAACCGATTCATCAAGATCAACCGACATGACATGATAGCGGACACCTATCTGATCAAGCAATTCCCTACGACGAGGCGAGGCTGACGCTAATATGAGCTGTGGCATGTAACTTGCTACCCTGCTCTATGATAGGGATGATTTTCAGTCACTGTCCAACCCCGATACAGTTGTTCTGCCAATAAAACACGTACTAATGGATGTGGAAAGGTGAGCGCCGACAAAGACCACACCTGATCTGCACGACTGACACAATCTCGTGTCATCCCTTCTGGCCCACCCACTAAAAGTACGACATCTTTGCCCGACATCATCCAGTTTTCCATATGCTTGGCTAATTTTTCTGTAGCCCAGGACTGACCGAGTACATCAAGCGCAACCACATGACAGCCTTCCGGTATTGCTTTAATCAGTTTTGCAGATTCTTTTTTGCAGATGGCTTTAGTATCACTATTTTTGGTGCGTTTCTCTGCGGTGATCTCCCTTAAATGGAGCTGTACATTTCCCGTCATCCTGTTGGCATATTCGTCATAACCTTTCTTTACCCAATCTGGCATTTTGGTACCTACTGCCAATAAATGGATCTTCACAATCGTTACTTAGACTGGGCTTGATGGAACTCAGCCTGTACTTCGGTATCCCAAAGCTTTTCCAGGTTATAAAAATCGCGGGTTTGTTGCAGCATGACATGAACCACTACATCATCCAGATCAACTAGCACCCATTCAGAGCCTTGCTCTCCTTCCACCCCCAAGGCTGGATTCCCCTTCTTCTTCGCTTCCAGAGCTACATTGTCAGCAATGGATTTAACGTGGCGAGTTGAAGTTCCTGTCGCCACTATCATGGTTTCAGTAATTGTTGATTTCTCGCTAACGTCTAACACACGTACATCTTGTGCCTTCATATCATCCAGCGCATTAAGAGCTAGGTCGGTTGTTTGTTTTGTATTCATGAATAGATTGTATCTCTATGGCAGCAAAGATAGAAGCTGAATAACTACTGATATAAATGTTTATCCTTTATATAGCTTCTCACCCTCTCAGGTAATAAATATTTAATCTCTTTTTGTGCTGCAACTTGCTCTCTTATAAAAGTTGACGATATCTCCAGCTGTGTAACGGCGAATGGAGATATTAGCCCTGCTTTAGAGCGATGCAAATCGGCAATATCACTTGTCCAGTCAACAGCTTCATCCAGTAAATGACCCGGGCGATGCGACACCACCAGATGAACAAGTTGTAAAATCTCCTGCCACTCTTTCCACTCTTTGAATCGATTGAAAGCATCAGCTCCCAGCAGGAAACAAAAGGTTTGAGCTGGAAAATAAGCCGTCAAAGAACGTAAGGTATCAATGGTGTATGAAATGCCTTCTCGATGTATTTCACGATCATCAAGCACAAAACCTGATTGCCCTTCAAGCCCCAGCTTCACCATATTTAAACGATCCTCAGCACTACTTTGCGGTTTGTTTTTCAAGGCGGGGAGTTTCGCAGGTAAAAACCTGACTTCAGAGAGCTGCAAGGCTTCGGCAATCTCCAAGGCGGGCCGCAGATGTCCATAATGAATCGGGTCAAAAGTGCCTCCCATTAATCCAATCATGCTTTTGCTTTATAGGTCATTGATAGCTCATTGACGGATATGCCCATCACCCAAGACAATGTACTTCAGACTGGTTAACCCTTCCAGGCCCACCGGCCCGCGGGCGTGAAGCTTGTCGGTACTAATACCAATCTCAGCCCCCAGTCCATACTCAAAACCATCTGCAAACCGAGTTGATGCATTAACCATCACTGAACTAGAGTCGACCTCACGTAAGAAGCGTCGTGTCTTAGCGTAATCCTCGGTGATAATCGTATCGGTATGATGTGAGCCATAATGATTAATATGTTGAATGGCTTCACTTATATCATTCACCACACGAATAGATAAAATAGGCGCAAGGTATTCTTCATACCAGTCAGCTTCTGTGGCAGGTTTGCAATCAGTCTGTCCGGTCGTTTGGGTCAAAGGGGACGAGACGGATAAAACAGCTTGCGTTTTTTCACAACCCCGTAATTCAACCCCTTCTTCAGCGTAGCGTTTGAATATCTCAGGAAGGAAGTCTTTGGCGATACTCTCTACCACCAACAAGGTTTCCATGGCATTGCAAACACCGTAACGATGGGTTTTCGCGTTAAAAGCAACATCCGAGGCTTTCTTTAAATCTGCTGCATCATCAACGTAAACATGACAAACCCCATCCAGATGTTTTATTACTGGAATCAGTGCATCCTCTGTCACTCTGGAAATCAATCCTTTGCCACCGCGAGGAATGATCACATCCACATAATCTTTGGCACGTAACAGCTCTCCTACCGCTTCTCTGTCGGTTGTTTGTATCACCTGTACGCAATCTTTCGGCAAATTTGCCGCTTCCAAACCTTGCTGAATACATTGAGCAATCGCCTGATTGGAATGAATGGCTTCTGAGCCACCGCGCAGTATCGTAGCATTACCAGACTTCAAGCACAGCCCTGCTGCATCAGCCGTCACATTAGGTCGTGATTCATAAATAATACCAATAACACCTAAAGGAACGCGCATTCTGCCAACTTGAATACCTGAAGGACGATATTCCAAATCCGAAATACCTCCCACAGGATCGGGCAATGATGCAATTTGACGTAAGCCTTCCGCCATATTGGCAATGCCTTCTTTATTTAGGGTTAGACGATCCAGCATCGCCGCATCAAGGCCTTTATCTCGACCCGCTTGCAAATCCTTTTCGTTTTCGGCTTGTAAGTGCTGCTGGTTCTCAATGAGAGCATCGGCAATGTTATTCAAGGCTTGATTTTTTAGCCCCGCTTCAGCTGCGGCTAAAACAGTTGAAGCTTGTCTGGCTTGCTTACCCACTTCTGTGATGTATTTTTTTATATCCATTTATCTTTTTATCTTCTTATCTTCTTATCTTCTTATCTTCTTCTATGTTATTTCAACCTAAAAAACGCAGTAGTTTCAACTGCGTTTTTTAGGTTCAACTAACTGTTTTCCTGTTAAGGCCACAGCAGCATCTAATAATTTATCCCAAATACGTCCTTCATTACGAATGCGAGTTTCGCCTTGTCCCTTCGACATACTCTCTATGACAAAGTTTTGCTGTAGAATATGCGACCAGTTTGCGTGATTCAGGCGTCGAATAGCCTGTGGGAAAAGTACTTTTCTCGCCTGTGGTATAAACCCTACAACCTGCATTGCCTGCAATTCTGACTCTCCTAGCTTTATCCGGTAGCAGATATCATGTAATTGACGTGACAATGTCGAAATAGACCATAACACCAGCGGCAAAGGTATGCCTTCTTCTCTTAAAATACTCAGCACATGATGCAATCGCCGTAAATCTCCAAGCAGCACAGCATCTGATAAATCAAATACTGAAAACCGGGAACTGTCCGCAACCACTTTCATCACCTGATCAACATCCACTTCTTTTTGACCGAATAACAACACCAGTTTTTTTATTTCTTGGTCCGCCGCTAACAAATTTCCTTCTATACGTTCCGTCAATAATCTCACCGCCTCCTGAGTAGGCTGTAGACCATTGTTACGCATGCGTTTAGCCACCCATGCCAGTGTTTGTGCAGGTGATAAATCCCATACTTGAATCATCACGCCATGCTTATCCAATGCCTTTACCCAAGCGCTATTTCTGGAGCTCTTATCCAGCTTGCCAGTCTGTAGCAACAAAAACTTATCGTCAGGTATCTTGCCCAGATAATCACGGATAGCCTTGCTACCTTTTGCTCCCGGTGAGCTACCTGACAAGCGCACGTCTAATAATTTTTTCTGGCTAAACAAGGACAGTTCAATACTCGCAGCAGTCAATGCAGACCAATCAACTTTGCCTCCTTCAAAAGAAATAATGTCACGCTCATCATACCCACCTGACTGAGCTGCTTGTCTAATCTGATCAGTTGCCTCCATCATTTGCAAAGGTTCGTCACCAGAAACGAAGAAAATAGTATCCGAAGAGTGCTTTAAATACTGAGATAACTGTTCTATACGTAGCTTCATTGAATAAAAATAACTCTAAGGGTCTGTAATAAAAGACAGTTCATCATATAAAGTTGCTAAAATACGACAATAGAAATATACTTAACGGTAACAGAATACAGGATATAACTATAAGTTATTGATCCAAGCGAATTTAGAGTAGTGTTAGAGTAGTGTCAGCACATTTAATTCCTGTAACCTATGTAAGCCAGATTGCAATCTAATCAATATCTTACGATTTTCAAATTGGCCTTTCAGGAACTAAATAAGTTTAAATTTTACAACATTATTCTACATGTTATTAGATAGACTTTCATATCATTCAATAGCTCATTAGAAATGAGTATATAAAATATAAAGAGGTTAAAATGAACAACGTAAGTAAAACTTTTGCAATCAGTGCCGCATTGGTAGTGTTTATGACAGGATGTAGCCAACAACAAGTGTCTGGCGATTCTTCACAGGCCGCAGGCGGCGCTTCACAAGTAGCAGGTTCTTCTCAGCAAGTAGCAGGTGCTTCACAAACTCAACAAGTAGCAGGTTCTTCTCAACAAGTATCACCCGAGCAAATTAGTACAAATTGCCCCGCGTGTAATGCACCTGACATTGTGCCCGTAAAAGAAACTGTACGCCCAGCGAAACCACGTGTAGTTGCTAGCGGTCATACGCACCCTGCTAACAAATGCACTAATTCTATCCGACATAACCATCCTAACGGCTCACGTTCGCACTCACACAAGTATAGCTGCACAACTGCTCATAAAGGCAACAGATGGACACATGGACATCCTGCAAACAAATGTACAAAATCTATCAGACACACGCACAAATTCAAGAATAGCCCGCATAACCACAAGTATTCTTGCGGTGGTTCTTCAATCAACATTCATGCGCTGCAACGTAAGCTAAAAGCCAAAGGTTTATATAAAGGACCTATCAACGGTGTGATCAATTCACAAACTCGTTCTGCACTTAAACGTTATCAGCAAAGACGCAAGTAATGTAATAAGTATATTTACTTAGGGAACATGCACGTTCCTTAAAAAAAGGGATCAGAATTCTGATCCCTTTTTTTTGTTTGCAATATCTACTCATCCAACAACACGGAATCACCTAAATAGCTGAATAGGATTTAATAATAATAGCCAACCCATCCGTTGGTAGAATCTAAAAAAATACATACACCTTATTAGCACTAGTCAGCAAACTAATTGATGTGTAAAATCCGCGAAATATCGCCTTATTGTCGCTAACTACTGTAAACTCAACAGAGATTATGAATCTAAAGCGATAAGCAAATTAACCTGAATTTTCTGTTAACCTTTTTATAAGGGGTAATAAGTGAACCCTGTTCATATCAGGGCTGTTCAATACAGCTAATTTTTCACTATCAACGATGTGTGTTTTTCTTGGAAGTAGGACTTTAGAGACTGTGCAAGTATTCATGGAACTCATTAAAATGGTGCTACGAAGAAGCATTGGCGAGACTGAAGTCTCACTTCCGGTTAGTATTGAACCTAAAAAACGCAGTTGAAACGTAGCGAGAATGATTAGAGTGCTGAAGATAAAGGAATTTCTGGAAAATTTTGGCTTTATTCGTAGTCACTCTACGGGTGAAGTCAGAATTTTCCAGAAAACCTTTAGATTCAGTGCTATAGACATTCGCAGTAGTTTCAACTGCGTTTTTTAGGTTGAACAGCCCTGCTGTTCATATAAGGAGTCTAGGCTTAAGGTGATTTGACGAAA
>CAZDMX010000091.1:0-7738 GCA_964506085.1 uncultured Thiothrix sp.
CTAAAGTCCCACTTCCAGTTAGCATTGAACAGCCCTGATTGCTAATTAGTTAGTGTCCAGAAGAGTCCATAGCAAGAACTAATCAGAATTCCGACCCGACTTAATCAGAGCTTTCTTAAACCTAAAAAATGTGTCTTTCACACCTCAAGAACAATTATTTAATACCGTTTATCTTGACAGTCCCCACAATCAAACCATCAAAAAGTATGATGGTTTGAGTCATCTTGAATACATTGATTAATCTAACATTCCATCATAGGTTTTATGGAGTATTAAATTCGCACATTTTTATTCCTAGATCACTCCAAATATAAAAACTCAAATAGGCCATGTCGGCATGTTTAATATGAATACCCTTAATATGAACACTATAGAAGAAATTATAAATATTGATACTTGGAAAAAGATGAACCCACGTCTCTCCATCACCTCAAAGCCTTTTTCAAAACAACCACACGATTTCGATATTAATCGACAGGATGCTGAGCATTGCTTTAACAAATTAACTAAAGAAGGGTATTTAAATACTAAGCCCATTATTCCAGCAACAGAAGTGAAGCTCATTGCGGAAGCTATTGAAAAAATTCATAGTCTCGGATTACCTCCTATCTTCATCTATCTTTATGATGAGACCTGGCAAATATTTAGGCGCTTATCAAAGATTGTTGAGCCTATATTAGATAAAGACTACAAAATAACCATTGCAGGTATGTGGGCTTGGCGTATTGATGACACAGGATCCGGTTTCGCTATCCATAGAGATGTCTATGCCAATGATACCCGTGAGGATGGTAGACCTGCCCACCTTACTGTCTGGATTCCTTTTACTGATGCAACTCCTAATAATAGTTGCATGTATATGCTCCCCATCCATCTAGATCCAAATTACCCAGATAATATGCAGAGTAAGGAAATTACAAATTATAGTGATATACGAGCTGTTCCCGCCAAAGCGGGTTCTGTTGTGGCCTGGAATGCGAACATCGCTCATTGGGGATCTAAAAGTAGTGAATGGGCAGAACATCCTAGAATATCTATTGCTATGGATTTCTCCAGGGGTGATGCAGATATGGATGCGGATGACCTAGCTTATTATGCTAGTGGGCCTGATTTGAATATCAGTAAATCTGCTGATCTTACTTTTGAACAACGCCTTAATACAATCGGTGAAGCTATTTGGTTTTATAAAAACAGAGTCAACAGCAGACACCCTGAGAAAGCGTCTCTTTTGTTTGAATTTTGTAAGTCACACTCCATCACTTCCCCTGAAATAACTCTACCTGAAATAGCTATACCTGAATTAACTATCGAGAATAAACAGGCGGATACCGCAGCTATTGATACTCCTATTAAAACCCCTTCCACCAACAATCAATCAACCGATAAACCAGAAGAAGCAAATAGCCGACTCACTCCTGCTAGTAAGTGTGTCATTAGACATTGTGACGGACAAGGTCTTGCTGTTTATGCCACTGAAGATATTGCTGCAAACGAAATTATCGAAGAGTGTCATCTTGTGCCTCTCTATCAGGAACTCATCAAAGACTGCTCAACGAAATACCATATAGAAAGCTTCAATTACAGCGTATCAGCTGATCATATAGAACAGGTTATTGCACTAGGTTTTGCTGGCAGCTATCGCCATAGCTCTACGGCTAATGCCAGCTGGAGACAACGTAAAACTAAAAAAACGTTTGAGTTCGTCGCAGAAAGGAATATTAAAGCTGGTGAAGAAATCCGTATTAATTATGCTATGGGTAAATCAACCATTATAGAACTTGTCCCTCCACAAAAGCTTGAGGTCAAAGAAAGCCCGGGCAAAGGACTAGGTGTCTTTGCCACTCAAGATATTGCTGAAGGCGAAATACTGGAAGATTGTCCTGTTAAGTCATTAGGTAATGAGCTCTCAGCTACTAATGTATTTTCTGACTATCGTTTCAATTACCCGAAAGGGGTAGGTTCAAAGTTACGGGTACTAACGCTTGGTCTTGGCGCTGTATTTAATCACTCTGACAACAACAATGCTTACTGGATCAATCATCCAGGTATTGAGCAAGTATTCCGATTCGTGGCGACTAGAGATATTAAAAGTGGTGAGGAGGTTTGTACTTCTTATGGCGGTAGCAGTTATTGGGATGAGCAAGGGGTTACTCCCACCTAAAGAACGTGCATGAAATAACTTAAGTAATCAATATTATGAGACAAGGAATAGCAAGCAATAGAAACATGAGACGGTTCACTGAAATCGCAGAACAAGCCGGACGCATGTGGGGCTTGTCTGGTTCACCCGTGCTGTTAACCAAATCTGAAAACATCGTCTATGAAATGCAAGGACAGATCCTTCGCCTTACAGAAAACCATCATCGTAGTGCGGCTCAACTAAACGCTGAGTTAGATTTTATATCGACATTATGGGATGGCGGTGTTTCTGTTGCCAAACCACAAATATCTATCAATGGTTTAAGAGTTGAAACTATTGACAACCATCATATATCTATCTTTGAAAAAGCTGAAGGTACCATTGAGAATGCCGAACTTACCTTTTCTTCATTAAGAGCTACCCGCAACCTAGGTCTTCAACTTGGAAAAATTCATTCACTGTCTGTAAGTTTTTCATCGAAGGATTCGAAACGTCATCACTTTTCAGATGTCATGCATCTAAAAAATGGATTGCAATCTATTCCAGCTGAAGATCAACTGGCTATTACTGAGTTTAAAAAAGGCGTGAGCTGGTTAAACACATTACCTAAAGATAAAAATGTTTACGGTCTAGTACACATGGATGCTCATAATAGAAACTTCAGTATAGATACAAATGAGAATATCACTTTATTTGATTTCGATGACTGTGCGTATAATTTTTTTGCCTATGACTTAGCTACTCCTCTGTATAGCATTCAGCGGAGTAGCTTATCTATTGAACAAAAACAAGAAGCTCGTAATGCCTTACTGGATGGTTACTCTGAGGCGTACTCTTTACCTGATACATGGCTTGACACCATTGATGGCTTTATACGATTTCGTGATATTGAAATGTTTGCATGGTGTTGTTACATGTTCGGCGCCCCCAAAAACAAGGAAGGTGGAAACATTAGCTATGTCAATTTCAACCCCCCTTTTAAGCGTATCGCAGATGACTTTACTAAACCTTACCCTGTTTTATATTAATTCAGAACCAGCAATCTGCATTCCAATCAAGGTTGTCAGCTAAGAGTTTTATTTTACGAAGCAGTCCTATATAAGGGTTTATTCACTTCTACTCAGAGCTAAAGGTAAAATAAAAATGAATGAAGTAGCCTTAGAAAAAGAAACTACAAAGAAAAACGGGGCAGCAGTAGACCTTATAGACCCTAATGCGACAACCCAAGAAAAACCATCCAGAGATATATCCGAGCTTATGAGTGGAGATGTAAACTTAGGTACCTGGAATGAAAACTGGGATGCTTGGGTTGAAAAATATATTGCTCCAGGTATGAATCATAAGCAGTTTGATTTGGTGTTGGAGAAGTTAGGCTCGGATATCTTTCATTTCCCTTTATTTACACCCGAGTTTTGTCAGGAAGTGATCACAGTTGCCGAGTACTTAGCCGACTGGACGGTTGACCGTCATAAATTTTACCCCACTACTGATGTATTACTAAAAGATATTGGCTTGGAACCCATGTATCGCAAAGTGTTAGAAGAGTTTTGTCATCCTATTGCACGACAACAGTGGCGTCTTAATGAAAAACGCTGGACAGAAACAATCACTGATGAAAGTTTCCTAGCCCGCTATAGAGCAGAAGACCAACAATACTTGTCTATTCATAACGATTTTGCAGATTACTCTTTTACCGTAGGATTAAATACTGATTTTGAAGGAGGTGGAACCTGGTTTGTACGCCAACAAGTGCTTGGTAATCCAAAAGGAGGTTATTGCACACTATTCCCAGGGATTACTCATCCTCATGGTGGGCGACCTACCACAAAAGGAAAACGGTATATCATCGTTTCTTTCTGTCGTCGTCGTAATTTGTATATTGATTAAATATTTTCTATGCGGCGGGCGATGCGCTGCATTGCCTTCTGAATAAGCACATGAATGCTCGTAATATTAGTCTTCCCAAAGTATTGATAGCACTTCTCTCTCTATCCCACCCCTTAGCTAAAAGAGAGAACAAAGCCATGATGGTGGTTGTGGGGTGACAAAGGAACCCCAACAAACAGCGTCACGTTGGGGTTCGTGCCTCGGTAACCTACCTCCTGTGTCCATACAGTCGTCACCCACAACCTATTAATCGTCCCGTAAGTATTTTCACTGATGCAGCTCCCTGAGCTTGTCGAAGGGTGCGGGTTACTTGTACTTTTCAAGATAAACACTGCTAATACTTTAGAACGATTAATACGATATTTGTTCGAGCTAATATTATCCAGACACCATCAAGCTACTATTATGGTGTCTCTACAGCTTCAAATAAAACCACACACAATCTTCTCTCCTCTTCTTATATAAATAAATATAGTTTATTTATATAGTTACATTCCGTTCATAAAATAAAGGGAAATAGTGGAATATATATATTGACATATTAGTATATTCTTATATACTTCTTCACATGCTTAAAAAGCAACTTACTTATAACACTTTATATTAATTCACTCGGAGATTTACATCATGAAACTTTTAACTACTATCGCTCTTGCAACTACTCTTGCACTTTCTACTACTGCTTCTGCTAACTGGTTCGATGGCATGAACAACGGTACTGGTAACGGTGCTGCACAAGGTAACGGTTCTGCATGGAGCAAAGGTGCTGGAAATGGTGCTGGTAACGGTGCTGCTAAAGGAAACGGTTGGGGAGCTGGTAAAGGCGACGCAGACGGTGAAGTAGATTTCGCTATCTCTTTCAAAGGAAAAGGTCGCACTAACATGGATACTAAAATGGCTGCAGACGGTCAAGGTAACGGAGCTGCTAACGGTCTAGTTGACGGAACTGCTGCTGGTAACGGAACTGGAAACACAGTTGCAAACGCTACTGGTGCTAACCAGACTAACGGTGCTGGTCAACTCCCAGGATCTAACAGCGCTCCTGTTTATATGCCTGCTGCTGTAGCTCCTACAGCTAAAGCTGAAGTTAAAGCTGCTAAATAATCCTAACAGGGGTTAGAGAAAAGGCCTGCCACTTTGCAGGCCTTTTTTTTTAAAAATCAGCTTACTGTTCACTTTAACCTAAAAAACTCAGTTGAAACGTAGCGAGAACTACCCGCTGAGTAGTTACTTTTTTTAAGATTTAGTAAAGCAACCTATTTCATTATGTATAATGGTTGACATAGATCATAACTAATTAACGTTACTACACTCTAAAAATACTTCTGAAATGTTTAATCACTCATAGAAACGGATTTCAGGATAAAAATTAAAATGACTATTTTCTCTCGTTGCTCGTGGTTTCTTTGTATTACTGCTTTTCTTGTGCTGACTGTTCCGCTCGTTATGGCAGTTACAAAGGAAACAAAAGATGCATTGCCATTAAAAGAAGCTGTACCATTACCAAAAAAATCGCTTGCGGAGACAGCCCAGCAAAGATTATCTACGCAACCCGCTGATAATCTGCAAGCCATTATAAAACGCGGCACTTTGCGTATTATTGTGCCTGTCAACTTTGATGGTGGGCAATTTCTTCCAAGGTTTTCTTCTCCGGTTACTCATCAACAGCAAATCGCTCAAGATTTTGCAAAGTCTCTAGGACTAAAAGCAGAAATCATTCCTATTCCGACACTAAAAGAGCAGTTCGCTGCCTTGTTATCAGGGAAAGGGGATTTAATCGCAAGTAATATCACCATCACAGATCAACGTAAAAAGGTGCTTGGGTTTTCATCACCTATTGAGCATGTACAAGAGGTCGTTTTAGTTAATGTTAACAATGATCATATCAGAAACAAGAAAAACCTAGAACACAAGAGCATTCTGGTTCATCCCTCTTCATCCTTCTGGAGTAGCGCAACAAGGCTACAGAAAAACTATTCTGATATTAATTTGGTAGCGCAGAAAAGTGGACTCCAAGATGAAGATGCACTTGACCTGATTGCTAATGGCGATTACGACGCAACAATTCGTGACAGTAATATTGCAAAGATGTATTTGTCTTACCGCGATGATCTTAAAATAGCCTTCGCTCTTAAAGGTGACAAAGCCATCGCATGGGCCATTAGACCGGATGCTGTGAATTTAAAAGCAGCTTTAGATCAATACCTGAACTATACAAAACTCTCACAAAGACATAATGAGAAGCAGTTTGGTGATCTAGCTGAAATAAGAAAACGCGGTGTTCTACGCATTTTATTAAAAAACAATTCTGCCTCCTATTTCTTTTGGAAAGAGCAGTTAATGGGCTTCGAATACGAAATGGCTCAGGCTTATGCCAAACATCTGGGCGTCAAATTAACAGTCGTCGTGCCACCTGACAATACAATGATACTGGATTGGCTCATTCAAGGTAAAGCAGATCTTGCCGGAGGCTTTTTAACACCGACAGAAGACTGGCCTAGTCGATTTATTGCGGCATCAACTCCCTACCACAAAGCAGCGCATCATATCGTTGTACAAAAAGACAATACTGCCATACAACATATCAATGATTTAGCAGGACAGACGATTGTAGTCCACCAATCCAGTGTTTATTGGAGGGTGCTAGAGCGTTTAAAACAATCTGGAGTAAACTTAACCCTTCAAGCTGCACCAGAAAACATGGAAATTGAAAAAATTCTAGAGAAGGTTGCACAAGGTGAGTACGACTCTACCTTGGTGGCTGAGCATTTACTAGATATTGAGTTAGGTGCAGGGGTTTCTGTTAGATCTGCGTTTACAGTAGGCAAAGAACATGAACATGCTCTGGCAGTGCGCGACAGTGACCTCTATCTATTAAAAAGTGTTAATGCTTTTATTAAAAAGAAGAAAGATGGCAAACTTTATGGTCGTCTGTATCGCAAATATTTTGATAACTCTAAAAGTATCTCACGACTACAAAGAAACCGACTGGAAGAAGTTAATGGCAATAAAACACTCAGCCCTTTTGACCGATATGTGAAAATATATGCCAATAAATATGGCTTTGACTGGCGCTTAATCACCGCACAAATGCATAGTGAAAGCCGATTCCGTCCTAACGCTATATCCTCTGCGGGAGCTATCGGCTTAATGCAAGTGATGACGAATACAGGACGACAGATGAAGCTAGTTCAGCTCAATGATCCAAGGACTAATATCCATGCAGGTGTGAAATACATGCACTGGCTATCGCAAAGATTCGAACCCGAATTATCTGTTGCGGATCGCACTTGGTTTACTTTAGCTTCTTATAATGCCGGCTTAGGACATGTTCTGGATGCCAGACGTTTAGCAACAAAGCTGGGGCTGAATAAAGACCGTTGGTTTGGCAATGTAGAAAAGGCCATGTTATTGCTGTCTAACAAACATTACTATAGTAAAGCACGCTATGGCTATGTTAGAGGACGTGAGCCGGTGGGTTATGTACGCAAAATTAAGAACCTTTATGAGAATTATCTTAATGTAGTGAATACAGATGACGTGGTCATCAATTATCATGCGGATGAGCATTTAGCTACCAACCAACGCTAAACCTCAACCCATGTGTATCATAATGTTAATGTGACTTCATAGCGGTCAACTGCGTTTCTGGGTTGAACCTAAAAAACTCAGTTGAAACGTAGCGAGAATGACTAGAGTGCTGAAGATAAA
>CAZDMX010000092.1:0-7705 GCA_964506085.1 uncultured Thiothrix sp.
TCAGGAATTCTTTACCGACATATTGATTAACCTTGCTGTCATCAACAAATAAAATCTTACCCTGGAGTGGGTGGTCTTCTATGTTGTATTTCGCAACAAGGTTTTTGTCGTTATTTTTAGTGCTAATGGTACTAACACCTAGTAGCAAAGTCTTATTTTGAACCGTGGCGATAGAATCATAAAGTTGAGATTGTTTGATAGGTTTATTTAACATCAAGTCATAGAGCCCATCAATATTCATATCCTTATCAAGCCCTATTGAGCTAAGTAGGACAATTTTGAGACCCTTCAGTTCTGGATTATTTCTAATTTCAGTTGCTACACCTTGACCGGTTGTATTTGGCATTTGCATGTCTAGTAATAGCACATCAAAGGGTTGTTTTTGTCCATTGGCTTCGATCAAATGTGAAATGCCAATTTCAGCAGTGTGTGCCACTACACTTGTTGCACCCCAGCTTTCAATGTAGCTATTGAGAATCATGCCATTGGTTTCATTGTCATCAATGGTGAGAATACGAAGTTTATCTAGGCTGTCGTAAGTAAGGGCTTCTTTGGAAATAATTTTAAACGGGAGTTCAAACCAAAATGTAGAACCTTCTCCCGCTTCACTGACAAGACCGATTTTGCCCCCCATCATTTCTATCAGCTTTTTAGAGATAGCCAGTCCAAGACCTGTTCCACCATACTCTCGGCTAGTAGAGGTATCTGCCTGAGTAAATGCCTGAAAAAGTGCATCCTGTTTTTTGGCCGGAATACCGATGCCGGTATCTTTGATGTCAAAACGCAGTGTTACGTTATTTTCTGTTTCTTCAATGACTGATATTTTGATGGATACTTCGCCTTGATGAGTAAACTTAATAGCATTGCTTATTAAATTATTAATAACCTGCTGAAGGCGTAGCATATCTCCTTCTACGAAGGTTTTAATATCGGGTGGAATGAAGGTTAGTAATTCTAGGCCTTTTTCATGAGCCAGCTTGGAAAGTAATTCGGTCGTGTCTTCAATGGCCTTTCTGAGATCAAAATTAATACGCTCAATATGCAACTTGCCAGATTCGATCTTTGAGATGTCAAGAATATCATTGATCACATTCAGCAACATGCTTGCTGATCCTTTCGCAGTATCAACATAGCTTTTACTTTGAGTATCTAAAGGCAGATCTGCTAAAAGATCTAGCATGCCCAGAACACCATTCATGGGGGTACGAATTTCATGACTCATATTGGCAAGGAAATCAGATTTTGTCTGAGCCATCTCTACGGCATGTTTTCTGGATTGTTGGAGGTTGTTTTTTATCGTTTCATTGGCGATAGCCATTCCAAAAAGATGACCTATAAATCGTAACGTATCTAGTCGTGCTTGATTCCTGTTGGGCGATGAGTCGGTATATATAAATAACAGACCTAACAGGTCTGTATTGTGAAGCAGTGGAACAATATAATGACCATGCGGGTTTTCACTTTCTTTACAAGAAGCGTCACTGCATGAACCTAAAAAACAATGATCTGATATGACTAGCTTTCCAGAATAGATAGCTCGGGCACATAAGGAACGCATGTGTGTAACACATTTATTCGTTGATGCGGATGCGTCTTCATATTGCCCTCGAACAGCAAATAAGGTGAGCTTGCTGTTGTCAGCGGAAAGGAAAACACCTAGCTTATGATCTAAGTTTAAATCCATGTCAGTGGAGATGATTTTTAGTGACTTTTCCATGCGTTCTTTCAAGGCATTTTGTCCTTGTAAGATTTGGGCGATTTTTGCTCTAATTAACGCATCGTTTTTGTCTTCAATATTCTTGGCTTCAAGCTCTTTTAGTTTTGTAATATCGGTACTAATAGAGATATATTGATGAGGCTTCCCCTTCTCATTCATAAATGGAACAATGGAAGAATCTAGCCAGTAAGAATTTCCTTTCTTATTAATATTTTTAATTTTTCCATGCCATACATCACCACGGCCAATCGTTCGCCATATGTTTTTCCAGAATGCTACAGAGTGCTCGGCTGAGTTTAAAATACGGTGATTAGCTCCGATAAGTTCATCTATATCATGTTTGCTGATGTGTGCTGTTTTGTTGTTGGCGTAGGTAATATTGCCCTCGACATCAGTGATACTGACAATGTTGTGTTGATCTATCGCATATTTTAAATTTCTATATTCTTTTTCTTTCTCTTTATATTCTATTTGTATACGAATATTTTCGAGATATTTCCTATTAATCCGTCGAGCACCATTGATTTGTGAAATAAAAAAGATCGGTATCAGAATTGAGAGAACAGAATAAAAGGATGAGCTATCGAGTAGTAGGTGTATCTCAATAGGCAAAACCAGAGTCGATATGAAAAAAAGGGAAATGCCAAGATGATATGAAAGACTAGTTGTAGCAAAGGCGACAATGCCCATGCTAAAAAGAATAAGGTAAATCTGGTTTTCCTGTGGGCTGGCCGGAAAGTAGTTCCAGAGCATTAATCCCCACGCTATTCCTCCAAAAGATGCATTAATTGCAAAACGGTTAAGGAACTTTTTCGTATTAGTGTCGTTTTTGTTGGTCTTGAAGTACAGCAGAGCATCAATACCACGAAGTATCGCTACGCCATAGATCAGAAATATCCAAATATATGGATACTCAATCCCACTTAGCCTAGGAGTGATAGTGAAACTGATAACAGTAGCAAATAAGATTGAAGCGATAATAGAAGAAGTAGTTTCTCCATATAATGCTTCGACCTGCTCTTTTTGGAATGGTTGCCTGAAATTATCGGTGATCATAGGTGTTGTTTTTTATAATTATTATTCTACAATCTAATTTTTGGTTGCTAATTGTTACAGTTTTTTAGGTTTATGAGTTGTTATATTAAAAGCCCGAAGGACTATTATACACAGAGTTTCACGCGGCTCATTAACAAGTGATAAGTGGCTATGTTTTTAGAGTCATGCAGAGTCAGGCATAGTGAGTTGATTTATTGGGTAAAGTGACTATGCGCCTGCTGACATCATCACCTCTGAAACAATAATTCGGCGTTATAGTTGTCGAAGTTATTCCATACGCGTTCCTAATCATAAAACTTATGATAAGTACGTTGTTTTCCAGCTCGTTGAGTGATGATGCCTTCTATAGAATCTAAGCTTGGAATATCAAAAGACTCGTATTCATCATTTAGCGGTGCAAGTGTGTACTTGCCATCGTTGATTTTAATCTGGCGAAAAATATATTCATCACCTAAGTCTTTGGCAAAGACGTAGGAATCATTTCTAACCACTCCGGTAGGATCAATAATGATAATACAATCTTTTTTGAACTCAGGTTCCATGCTGTCGTCAATGACTTGTAATACAAAAGGTTCAGATTCAGAGCACGAACCGCCGTCGCCCATATTCTGTTTAAAGGCATCGTTGTTATCTGTACGATCAGTATTAAAGGCATCTTGAATATTTATTTTTACTTCGTGCATATCATTTAGGCTCGTTTTTACTAAACTCAGTGGCTGCTACGTGACGTTCTGGTTCATACCAGTGCAGCTTGTCATGTAGTTTAACCACATTTCCGATAATTGTCAGGGTGGGCGCTCTTACACCAGAGGACTTAACCAGCTGGGGCAAATTAGCTACTGTACCAATATGGACTCTTTGATTTCGTGTCGTACCTTGCTCGACCAAGGCTGCTGGCATATCACCCGACATGCCATGTGCTTGCAATTGCTGGCTTATTACCTTAATACCTGTGAGTCCCATATAGAAGACGATGGTATGATTCGGTTGTACTAATTGATTCCAATTCAGATTAATACTGCCGTCTTTTAGGTGTCCTGTGGCAAAACTGCATGATTGTGCATAATCACGGTGAGTTAATGGAATACCTGAGTATGAGGCACATCCAGAGGCTGCTGTGATACCGGGAACCACCTGAAAGGGTACACCTTCTTCGGCCAGTGTTTCAATTTCTTCACCACCGCGTCCAAAAATAAAAGGATCACCGCCCTTTAAGCGTAATACTCTTTTCCCTTGTTTGGCTAAATCAACCAGTAGGGCATTGATTTTGTTTTGGGGAACCGCGTGGTTGTCTTTTTCTTTGCCCACATAAATACGATCTGCATTACGGTTAGCCATATCCAGAATGGTTTTGGAAACTAGCCGATCATAGACCATGACATCTGCTTGTTGCATAAGGCGTAGAGCCTTGAACGTGAGTAGATCGGGATCCCCAGGGCCTGCTCCCACCAAGTAGACCTCGCCCATTTTTGACTGACCATCACCTTCTGCTATGAGTTGATCAAGAAGATGACGCGCCTCTTTTATCTGGCCTGCATAGACAAGTTCCGCGAAAGGTCCTTTCAGTGCATTCTCCCAGAATTGCTTACGTAGCTCGTTTGTCGCAAAGCGTTCTTTAACGACATCGCGGTATTCTTCGGTAATCGCGGCTAACTGCCCACATGAGGATGGAACCATGGTTTCCAACTTCATGCGCAATTGTCTGGCAAGAACGGGAGAGGCTCCTCCCGTAGAAACAGCGATAGTGACAGGGGAGCGGTCAACAACTGAAGGGACGATATAACTACATAGCTCTGAGTCGTCCACTACATTGACTAAGGTATTGTCAGCATGGGCGAGTTCTGCAATGTGTCTATTAAGCTGATGATTATTAGTCGCAGCAACCACTAGCAATGTATTGTCGATATCGTTGTCTTGAAATTCTCGCTGTTCGTGGTTGATTTGCTTGTCATCAACATGTTGCTGTAAATTAACAGTGATTTCAGGCGCTATTAGGGTCATGTGGGCACCAGCATTCAGCAAGTTCTCCACTTTTCGTTCAGCGATGTTGCCACCACCAATGACAACGACAGGACGATTTTTAAGATTTAAAAAGACTGGATAATGATCCATCAGCTACGTTTCCGTTTCTTTCGGCTTTGATATTTTACGATTCCCTGCACGATTTCACTGTAGGGAAGGTTCTCGATGTTGCCGTATTGCTTGAGTGCAGTATCCACTAGTTCATAGATATTTTCTGCTTGCTTGTTGTTTTCACGTTCAGGGAAAAGTATCTTTTCCAATTGAAGGCACCCGCCTGCTTGTACTTGTAATTCCTTGTTGTGCGGCATGGGGCCTTCGACCATGATCACTTTCAGTGAAAAACGGGCGTTTTGGCGCATCGTATTAAGGAATCGGGTGCAATTAGCCAAAGCTGATTTTGATAAACAACCCACAGCTTCTCGTGTTGCTATTAGCTTTCGATCTTTTTTCTCGCATTCACAACGTCGATTGTTAAGCGCTTTTTCAAACACGCAGCGATCACTGTTGACCGTATTATAAACAGCGCGATAAGCATCTTCGTCCATTTCTATACCGTGGTAAGGCTATGTGAAGTCAAGGGCAAGCGGGGCATGTTTTACTTTTCCCACTCCATAACTACCTTTTCTTCGCGCTTTTCCATGAGTATTTCTTCAGCGGCTAATTGGTTAGCAGAGTGAATCATTTTGACGGTGACTCCACTATCAAGAGCTAGCGCTTTACGTATATCCCGAGAAATAGCGCGTGCTTCGCGGTACTCTTCGAAAGCACCCTGGAAGTCCAGATTTTTAATTAACTCAGTAGGTTGAGTAATTTTGAAAACATAATAAGGCATCGTTAAAACCTCTTGTTGAGTTTAGAGTAACTATGGCATAACGTATTATGCCATTAATAAATCAACCCGCTCTAAAATTGGGGTTGTTAGGGGTTCAAGCCGACGACGCATGACCGTGCCGACTGAATCATTCCCAGAGAATATGGGGATTAAAGTGTCTTCTCCAAGCTGTGCAAGCAGTAAAGTTGCGTTTAGTAGAGGCAGGTATTGGTTGTCGAGTGCAGTTATGACCTCATTAAGTGCATCAGGGCAATCACTTTCACCCTCTCCTGCACAAAGTTGATTGGAACGATCACAGGCGAACTGTATCTCTCGCACCCCTCGACCCTCTGGAAAATGTAGTGCACAGTTTTTATGGATAGAGGTGAACAAGAAGGTAACTACATCCTGATCAACGGGCTTTTGAAATGAATACTTAAGGGTTTGTAACCATCTTTGGCCATCCGCCGAAAGCAGTTCACACAGTTGTAGCGCATATGTATTTTCAGCGGCGAGACATTCTTTAAGTGATGCTTCAATGGCGGGTAAAGCAGGATGTATTTGCTTCTCTAGGGGAATGTTCTGTTTGGAATGTGCAAAACCAACATAATAGGGATTTTTGCGTTTGGCACGATTCCATAAACTCTTTCTTTGCTTTTCTGTGATCAGGTTGGCTTGTAAACAAAGCTGAACGGTTTCAACTACATTACGCTGTACTTCTTCAAAAGGTAGAAACTCAAGCAGGTATTGTGATACTTCTTTGCCCAGTTCTCCGGAGACAACATCTGGATAGTGCAATAATCTGCGGGCGACTTCGGTTGTTGGGTTAGCCCACCAGGCACGCCTACCTTCTTCGTGGTTCAAAGTCGGTGCATGTACCATAGCGACAATAGCTTCCGGTTCTCCAAGCAGCAGCATGTGCTGTAAAGTATTGTTAGCATGACCCATTCTAGTCCAGCGCTTTATAAAAATAGGATAACCGCCGGGTGAGCCAGTCACCTTCAGCGAAACTAACTCACGCACCCATCGTAAATATTGCTCATCTCTTACCGTAGGGTTTAGCTGTACCTTAGCCTCTCCTTTTTCTGTCAATGCATAGACTGTCATAGTGCCTTCATTAATGCGGATAGCCTGTAGAGATTGTGCCAGTAGGACATTCAGACGTAAGTTATCTTCGTTTGATAGTTGCATAAATATAATGACTGAAGGGGATTGACTGTACTATTTAATAATTGTAGTTATTTTTATACAGGAAAACTTATAAAGCAATATCCTAAATAGGGAAGGGGGATAAATAACAGGCTTTCTTGATGCAGCTCCCTGAGCTTGTCGAAGGGTGCGGGCTCTGCGTAACCTTGGTAACTTCTTTCCGTCAAATCACCTTAGATAGGAAGCTATAGATAAAAGCCTAAACTTGCTTAAAAAAAGAGCAAAACTGATGGAAAATATATATTTTTTATGAATGGAAGATTCGCTTTAATAATGGTAGATAATTCCCCACAGCCTGTGGATAACTTTGTTGATAAGTAATTTAAGTAATGAAAAGTAGAGGGGAATAGCTTATGGGTACTTTTTAGGGTTTTTAATGAAGTGTTTGATATTTATTATGCTATACATGTACTTATAGGTGCAATGTAAGGTTCTTCTATAGAAAGACAAGGTAGGTTTGAGTGTTGGGTAGTTAATGATGTATCTGGTGGATAACTCATGTGTC
Organism: uncultured Thiothrix sp.; assembly: GCA_964506085.1. GTDB lineage: Bacteria > Pseudomonadota > Gammaproteobacteria > Thiotrichales > Thiotrichaceae > HyVt-477. The sequence goes on from CAZDMX010000092.1 coordinate 7,321, forward strand.
ATTGTTCTAAGCGTAGACACTAGATGTAGTGATTGGTTACTACCTGACCGTAAACTTAACCCAAAATGAATGAATAGCAGTATAAGGGTGCTTATCCTGAAAAACAGGCCAGTCCTCTGTTTAATGTATGTAGTCATAGACGATAGAGGTAGCCTCGTCAGGCATTGATTAAGTGTTCTCCCCCCATTGTACTTAATCAAATGTCTTGTGGGTACTCATACGGATGTGATGCCTGCATCTTTATTTTGATTAGCGGTAATCTGAGCAGTTACGATTGCGTTAGTTTTTAGATAAAGGAAGTCTAATTCTAATTCAGGGCTGTTCAAATATAGCTAATTTTTCACTATCAACGATGTGTTTTTTACTTGGAAGTGGGACTTTAGTC
>CAZDMX010000093.1:0-7641 GCA_964506085.1 uncultured Thiothrix sp.
AATCTGGAACAAAAATTCTGCGTCAAGTTCCGCACCTTATTTAATCCTGAGTCCTTAGCAAGTTTATTTGATTGAATGTCATCAACTTAATTGCTATATTTGAAGTCGCTTGTAAGAAGCGACGTATATGCTTTGGGCTACTTCACAGGAAGTGGTGCAATGAGCAGCGCACAAAGAAACGAATTTTAAACAAGTTTGCGTGATATGTTTCTATATCATTCAAACTTTATCCATATATATTATATATTTGGAGAAAAAACACACATCTGGTCTTGCCATAAAAACAATAATCACGAATGGCTGATATAACCAGATATTTTTAAGGATATAGTTAACTGTCAATATAATGTTGAGCAACTAGTCTTTAGAAAGAGAAACAGGAATGATACTAAAGAGTAAAAACTCTTTGAAATTTGAAATTAACTGTCCTTTTGGTTACAAAACGAATCATTGATCACACCTTACTAAACTCTAAGCTGTTATCAAATCGCTCTGGAACAAACACACATCCCAGAGGTCTGGATTGTAAAGCCAGTTTGGCTTCGAACATGAACCAAATGGATAAGAAAAGAGATTTTGTATTGATTTACTTCAATTATTAATAACCACTATGCTTGTGTTAGAACATTAATATTACACTAACTTCAGTCTAATATTAAGAACACAGCTAATGCTTGGCTTTAGTAAAATATAAGTCATTGATACTCTAAATTTCCTCCTGTCAAAGCGCCATAATTTCTGGCCGATCTTCTTTCTAATACCTAGAATTTACAGAATAAAACGAGATGTATTTCTCTTTTAGACTCTAGCGCATTTCTATTTGAGAATGCCAGAGACTATTCTATTCTCTATATGCCTCAACTCATTGACCTTGGTCAAAAAAGACCGACTATACAGACAGGACAATAGTCAATGAAACGAATACTAATTAACGCCACCGAGCGTGAAGAAATAAGGGTTGCAATGGTAGAAGGACAATACCTTTATGACCTCGATATTGAACATACCAATCAGGTTCAAAAAAAATCCAATATATACAAAGGAACAATCACCCGTGTAGAGCCGAGCCTCAACGCAGCGTTTGTTAACTACGGTGCTGAACGCCATGGCTTCCTACCTTTTAAAGAGGTTTCCAAGGAATACTGGAGTTCAACCAAAGATATTAAAGGCCGCCCTTCGATAAAAGATGTTCTGAGCGAAGGTCAGGAAGTTTTGGTGCAAGTTGAGAAAGAAGAACGTGGCAACAAGGGCGCAAGCCTGACCACCTTTATTAGCCTTGCTGGACGCTTCCTAGTACTTATGCCTAACAATCCAAGAGCCGGGGGAGTTTCGCGAAGGATTGAAGGTGAAGACCGTCATCGCATCAAACAAATTCTAAAAGAACTTGATATTGAAAATGGTGGTGCAATTGTGCGCACCGCTGGTCTTGGCCGCGAGCTAGAAGAACTATCATGGGATTTGGATTACCTGAAAATGCTATGGAAAGCCATTCAGTTTGCCCACGAAAACCATCCTGCGCCTACGCTTCTCTATCAAGAAAGCAATCTAATCATTCGTACCTTACGTGATTATTTCCGCCCAGATATTGGCGAGATCATCTTCGATAAAGAAGTCATCTATAAACAGGCTCGCGACTTTGTAAAAGCCGTCATGCCGCATAACTTATCAAAGCTAAAACATTACTCTGATAAGAGCGTCACCTTATTCAGTCGCTATCAGGTTGAGCATCAAATTGAATCCGCTTTCCAACGAGAAGTCACTTTGCAATCAGGTGGTGCAATCGTTATTGATCATACTGAAGCCCTGATTTCTATTGACGTTAACTCTGCCCGCGCCACGAAAGGCAGTGATATTGAAGAGACTGCCTACAATACCAATCTGGAAGCTGCGGATGAAGTTGCCAGACAACTACGTTTACGCGATCTTGGTGGCCTTGTGGTGATTGATTTCATCGACATGATGCCTAATAAGAATCAACGGGGTGTCGAAAAGCGGCTACGGGATAAATTAAAGATAGACAGAGCACGCGTTCAGATCGGTCGTATCTCGCGCTTTGGCTTATTAGAAATGTCGCGTCAGCGACTGCGTCCTTCTCTCGGCGAGGCTAGCCAAATTGTTTGCCCTAGATGTAGTGGTCATGGTTCATTCCGAAGCGTTGAATCTTTAGCTCTATCGATCCTGCGCCTCATTCAGGACGAAGCTATGAAAAATATGACACATCAAGTAACGGCTCAAGTTCCCATTCAGGTTGCTAGTTTCTTATTGAATGAAAAACGAGACGCTATTACCAAACTACAAACGCGTCATAATCTCAATGTTGTTATATTACCTAATCCACACATGGATACGCCACATTATGACATCCAGCGAATTAGAACTCAGGATGGCAAAACAGAGTCGATATCTAGCTATGAGCAAATAGCGCAAACTGATGAAGATGAGGCTATTAACGCTGAAACTATTACTCATACTGATACCGTAAAAGCTGAAACACCCGCAGTAAAACAAGTCATTCCCGAGATGCCTGTTCCGGTGCCTGTACATGCTGATGAATCATCAGAAGATATAAGTGCAACAGATAGTACAGTCCAAAATAAAGGATTTATTCGTCGCGTCTTTACCTCTCTTTTTGGTGCGGAGACCACTGAAAAGCAGGAGAAAAATAACAGCAAACATTCTTCCGCAAATAAGCAACAAGAGCCGTCAGCTGAACAAAAATCATCGACTAGCAGAGCTACACCTCGGCAGAATAATAATAAGAACCAAAACAACAGAAGACGCACGCCACAAAATAACCGCCAGCAACCCAATCAAAAGAATCAGAACAGAAGAAAAAATACGCGTAACAATAATAACCCGAACAGAGACAAACAACAGAACCAGAACCAGAACCAGAACCAGAACCAGAACCAAGGTAACACTAAAAAACCTGTACACAATCAAAAAGCTACTACAGCTCCCAAGAACACACAGCGCCCTATACAAGCAGCTCACAAAACGGTAGTAGCCAAAAAGGAAGCTCCCGAAGGCAATCAAAAATCAACTACAAGCAATAGCACAAAAAGTAATACAACAGAGGTCATGAACATAGAATCAAGCCCCAACAAACCAACTCGGAATAATCGTAGAAACCAGTATCAAAACCGCAATCGACGATCAAATCGTACGCCTAAAGATCAGCATCTCAAACAACAAAATAATCAACAAGACAAACAAAATAATGTCATTGAAAATAATCCTAATGAAATGGACATGACCCCCATTGAAATTAAGATTCCCAGACCTGGCTCCCCAATAAAAAAGAAGCCTGCATCAAAAGCCAAGAAATTATCGGAGAAAATTAAAGAGCCATCCGCAACCATCATAGAACCCTCAGTGGCGATCAAACAACCGTCAACGGGTACTGAAAAACACAGCTCTGCTGAACTAAAAACAACCAGAAAAGACACCAAAAAGACCGCTGCAGCCTCAAAACCTAAAACAAAAGTAAAAGCATCAAGTGCGGCAACTGAGCATTCAAAAACCGATATAAAATCCAAGACTCAAAGCCCTACAACTGCCCGGAAATCTACGGCTGCTAAGACAACAAAGACCAGTACATCAAAAACAGAGACAAAACAAACCAGTACTAAGAAGAAAATAACTAAAAAACCTGCTGAGGTAAAAAAAGAAGCTCCCAAAAAACAATCTACAAGCCGAAATAAAACAAATAAGCCTGATGCAGCAAGCAAAGGCAATAGCAGCAAGCCAAAAAAAGCAACGGATAAGACAACAAGAAGAGCAAAAACAAAGACAGATACAAGCTCAGTGAAACATTTTTCACTAGGAATTGTTTCTTCTACAGATACAAGAGAAGCTATCTTCTCAGCGTTAAGTACCTTCGCAAAACCATACCGTGGCTTGCTTGTGTACAACGGCTGGCAGATACACATAGAAGACAAAAGTTTTAAAACTGTAATTCACACAATTACAGCAAAATTACACAAAAAGGAATGTTAAAAATGGATAAAACAAATTATATAACGCTATCAGGAGTTGATGGGTTCTGGACACCTTTTGAAAATGGGGTCTTTGGAACAGAAGAGCATTTTGGGATCATTGATGAATTTTCGTTAAATATTTCAGAAGAAGAGCTAAAACACATATCAAGAGCTTGTGGGTCGGTAGGATTGGCAGATAAAGTTGTTACTAAAAGTACGGAGATTATAGCAGATATTGTTACCCCTGAGATTTCTCCTGTTATGCTAGCTAGAGCTTTTAAAGGAAAACTAACACAAAATCAGGTTTTAGCACAGACAGCAGTAACTGCCAGCGTGGCTATTGATGCGTATGACACAGCATACCACATAGGGCATCGACATTTATCAAATGTTATAGTAGCCGATGGGATGAACCCCATACCCGCATATATTGAGGGGACAGATTACAGCATAGACTACAAAGAAGGTACGATTACAATCCCTCCTAGCAGTGGGATAATGTCCGGCACTACAGTAGACGTTACTTATGATAATGCAAAATACACGGCATGGACTATTGCGGCGTTTACTCAAAAATCAGCCACTGGCAAGCTCAGACTTAAAGCGTGTGCATTAGAGGGTATGGACATAGAGTACACATTTGAAAAAATGACTCTCAAACTCAGCGGATCTTACTCTGTAGTATCAGCTGAAGACTTTGCAACTATAGCACTACAAGCTACAGTACTTGCAGACACTTCCATAACCAACACAAACAAATCGCAAACTATCAACATAAAAGGTGATGACCTTTTTGCATAGTTTTTTCTGTTCTACTTTTCGGAGTAGAATGGTAAAAACTAGCATAAAGGCAAACAATGAAAAGCATACCAAAACGAAGTTTTAAAATTGAGATAGAGGGTAAAACTTTTGTTGTGAAAGAACTCTCAGCGGCATACTTGAAACAAGCATCAATGGACGGAACAGACACAAGCCTACTGGCCATAGAAGATGCTATTGAAGATTTTAGTGAAGAAGATTTTAAACTTTTTGGTGTAGAAACAGAAAACAAGCTTTACAAAGAAATAGTCAATTTCACTTTTCTACCGAAACTATCAAACGAAGAGACAAGAGAGTTAGCAAAAGAAATAAATCTAAGTGAAAAAGAATTGCTCACACTAGATTTGGATACAAGACTAGCTTTACGAACAATTATAGAAAGCAGAAAGCCCATGGACGCATCGGAGAATGCAAGGAGAAAAAAGCCTTAGCCGATACAATATCGGCACTCATCAGGGCAGGGCATAGCAGGGTTTGGGAGTACGGCTATAGTTCTCTCATAGAAGCTAGAGAAGAGCTGGCAGATGCAGAAAATAAAATACTCTTCAATAATGCACTCGCAACACGAATATCGACAGCGTCAAAAGAGGACTTCCAAAAATTTACAGAAACAATCTATCCAAAACCGAAAAAAGCTACAAAAAAGAAAAAAGCAATGACTATGGATGAGCATAGAGCAGTCATTGCAAGACTAAAGGGGTTATAAATGACTGACAATGAACTGATAATAAAAATAAAAGCAGACAGTGACCAAGCCATAAAAGAGATAAAAAAACTCACCAAGGAAGTAGGGGGATTGCAAAAAGGCTTTGAGAAAGGTGGGGGCAAAGAACAAATAGGGGCTTTTGACGGCGTAAGCAAATCAGCCGCGGCACTTACAAAAAAACTTGCAGCACTTGCTTTGTCTTATGCTTCCTTTAAAGGGGTTGAACACATAATCACAACAGCTGCGCAAATGGAAGAGGGGTTTATAGGTGTAGCAAAAACAACAGGACTCACAGGCACCGCACTAGATGAGATGAAAGAAAGCATACTAAACCTTTCTACAGAACTGGCAGGGGTGAGTATCGCAGAACTGCAAAGCATAGCAGAAACTGCTGGTCAACTTGGCATAACAGGTTCTGCAAATATATTGGAGTTTACAGAAGTTATAGCGATGATGGGCGTTGCCACAGACTTGACTGCTGAACAAGCAGCTACTGCTATGGCTAAACTTGGAAACTCAATGAGTGTACCTGTGTCAGACTTTGAAAAACTCGGTTCCGTAATCAATGAACTCTCAAATACCACGACAGCCACTGCTTCAGACCTTGTGGCTATGGGTCAAAGAATTTCAGGTGTAGGTGCAACTTTTGGACTTACTGCAGATGAAGTCATAGGACTATCTGCAACATTAACGGACGTAGGAATGACAGCAGAACTTGGGGGCACGGCTATCTCTAAAGTTATGCTAGAAATGTTAAAAGACACAGAATCATTTGCTGATTTTTCAGGAATAGCTTTTGGGCAGTTCTCCGAAATGGTAAGAAATGACCCCGTTCAGGCATTACAGATTTTCATAACTAAGCTTGGGGAACTTGACAAAAGTGCAAAAGTAGAGGCACTAGGCAAGCTTGGTCTAAAAAGCTCTGGTGTCACCCAAACTATGCTAAAACTTTCAAATGCTACAGATGTTTTAACAAAAAATCTTGACACATCAAAGAAAGCATGGAAAGAAAATACATCACTAGTAGATGAATACAAAATAGCGTCTGATAGCCTCAACGCTCAAATGACAAGAGTATCAGCAGTATTTACTATTCTTTCTGCAAAGATGGGTGAGGTGTTGCTTCCAAAAATAAAAGAATTGATAGAGGAAACCATCAAATGGTACAACACACTCACCCCCGATGAGATAGCATCTTTTAGTAATACGATTTCAGATTTGGCATCAATCATGGGTGGGCTATTGAGTGCCGTGGGGTCATTATTTACAGCAGAACTTCCTGATTGGTTGCAAAATGAAGACCAAGGTTGGCTGACTCAGTCAATCACAGGTTGGAGAAAAATAATTGACCTTTTTGGTGAAGTATTCACTACAATGGATGCGCTCAATGGCATCCCCTCTCTAGGAGAAAAATTACAAGAGTCAAGTCAAGGAGTCACCAGTTTTATTGAGAACCTAGACTCACTTATTGCGCAACAGAAAGAGTATGATACTTCCCTTGCAGGTGTAAAAGACTCCTATGAAGAACAACAACAAACGCTTACAGACCTCCTGTTGAAAAATTATGAGTACCAAAAAGTTTTGGAGTCTGCACCGAACCAAACCGCGGTGGTAAAAGAAGCCCTAAAAGCACTTAGAGAACAACAAGAAAAGCTAGTAGAAGAAACGCAAAGACTAGGAGATAGCTATAAGAAAATAGGGGATGAAATACCTCAAGACATCGCAAAAATAGGTGATGCAGAAACAAAATTAAGCGAAGATGTAAAGACAAACTCAAAAGAGAGAATAGCTAATTTAACGAAAGAAAATCAACAACGTCTGAGCAAAACAACGGCTGTTATTGACGCTCTTGTACAGCAAGAAACAAAACTAGCAAATGAGTTCAAAAAAATTAATGCTGATCTCTCAAAAGAACTAGACAAGATTGCTAAAGAAAGATTTTCTACAGCGAAATCACTTGCTGACGAAATCAAAGACCTTGAATATACAGAACTGACCGACAAAAAAGCTTTCTATCAAAAACAAAAAGATGCTCAAAAGGAATTGTCTGATGCAAAAAGAGCATTAATAGATGGGGACCTAGAAAAATATAGAGAATATATTGACAGATACAAAGAGCTAGCCACAGCTGGAGGT
>CAZDMX010000094.1:0-2363 GCA_964506085.1 uncultured Thiothrix sp.
ACACCCTTTTAGGGTGAAATCAAAACCACGTTCTTAGAACGTGGATTTTTACTTTACAGATATGTATATTAAAATTGGTAGGTTGGGGTTCGTTCCTCACCCACAACCTACGGTTTTACAGGCAGTTTTCATTTCAGCCACCTAGCCGTAACTATGGCTGAGATATGTGGGGGGTAGGTTTTTGCAAAACAATAGGAAAAATCGATGGTAATAGAAGTAGAACAACACGCTGATAGAGCAAACACAACCACAAACCATTCCTCCTTTCTAGAAATTCGTGAACATTTACAACAGCGGATTATTGGTCAGGAAATTTTGGTTGATCGTTTATTAATAGCTTTGCTTGCTGATGGTCACTTGTTGGTGGAAGGTGCGCCGGGGTTGGCTAAAACTACTGCAATCAAAGAACTGGCAGCCGTACTAGAAGGTGATTTTCATCGTTTGCAGTTTACTCCTGATTTATTGCCCGGTGATTTAACGGGTACGGATGTCTATCGTCCGGAGACTGGAGAATTTATTTTTCAGCAGGGGCCTTTATTTCATAATTTGATCCTTGCGGATGAAATTAATCGCGCACCTGCCAAAGTGCAATCTGCCTTGCTTGAGGCAATGGGCGAGCATCAAATCACAGTCGGCCGTACAACCTACGCCTTACCTCGCCCTTTTTTGGTGATGGCTACGCAGAATCCAATCGAACAAGAAGGCACTTACCCTCTACCGGAAGCTCAACTTGATCGCTTTTTAATGCATGTCACGATTGGTTATCCGTCAGCTGAAAACGAAAATGCGATTCTGGAGTTAGCGCGTCAACAGGCGAGAGAACAATATGTCCCTGCAACCTCGCAGATACAGTTGAGCAATGATCAAGTCAAGCAAGCTCAACAAGAAGTCTTGGCGATTCATATGGCCGCACCTGTTCAAGAATATTTAGTGCAATTAGTTTTGACTAGTCGCGATCCATCTCCGTATAGCGAACAATTAGCGCGCTGGATAAGCTACGGTGGTAGCCCTCGCGCAACCATAGCTTTAGACCGCTGTTCACGGGCGCATGCCTGGTTGCAAGGGCGTGATTATGTCTCCCCTGAAGACGTGCAAGCTGTAGCGCATGAAGTGTTGCGACATCGAATCCTGCTCTCGTATGAGGCAGAAGCAGATGGCATTACTGCCGATAGAATTATTGATGAATTAATTCAGAATACCCCTGTGGGTTAGTCTTGTGAGCGTAATTATTAACTGGTTCAAAGGACGATTTGAGAGGGCTGATAAGCAGTCCTCAACGGCATTCCCCAATGGCGCTGATAAGCCACTTTTAAACTCTCTCTTAAACAAGGGCGTTTATAACACGGTCGATGATTTAATTGCTTTGCAACGCCATGTGCGTAAGTTAGATTTATCCAAACGCTCTCCCGCACTAGCTTCAACAGCTGGCAACCATCATTCACGCTTTCGTGGCCGAGGGATGGACTATCAGGAATCACGCATCTATCAGGCAGGTGATGATATTCGCAATATGGATTGGCGCGTCACTGCTCGAGCCGGAAAGCCGCATACCAAACTGTATCAGGAAGAAAGAGAGCGCCCAGTTGTGTTATTGGTTGATTTTAGCCCAAGTATGTTCTTTGGTTCGGTTAAGTCGTTGAAATCGGTGGTTGCCACTCAAGTTGCAGCACTGCTTGGTTGGGCTACAGCTAACAAAGGTGATCGTGTTGGCGCTTTGCTTATCAACGGTGAGCATAAAGAAATACCTCCGAAAATGGGTAAACGAGGTGCGTTAAACCTGATTCGCGAGCTGGTGATTTTTAGTAATCCACGAAAAGGCTTAGCGGTTAGAGTTGATAACCGTCACCTTAATGAAGAGCTGCAAAGATTACGCCGTATTGCACGCCCCGGCTCTTTGGTCTTCCTGATTAGTGATTTTTACAGTATCAATGAGGAGACACAACGTCATTTATTGCGTCTGCGTCAGCATAATGACCTGGTAGCAATTCAAGTACTTGACCCGCTAGAGCTTTCAGCACCTACTGCGGGACGATATAATGTTACTAACGGTGAGCAAGATGGCATTCTGGACACACGATCCAGACAAGGGAAGGCCAAATATAACGCCTTTTTCAGCCAGCATCATAAGAGGGTGAAGGAGATGATGCGAAAGAATAAAATTCCTTTGCTAACGATTTCAACGGCAGACGATGTGCCTACACGCTTACAAAGTTATTTTAGTGTGGCTAAACGTTTGGCTATTACAGAAAAGCGGGTGGCGTAATGGAAAACCAGCAACCTGTTTCTGCGTCATCATCAGTCCCGCAATCGGCTTTAGGGCCACGAAAAGATTTAGCGCCGCAGCCGCCAATGAAAGCGCCGCA
>CAZDMX010000094.1:2463-7620 GCA_964506085.1 uncultured Thiothrix sp.
GCATGGCCACCTGCACCAGGTTGGTGGATTTTGTTTGCACTAGTGGCGACTCTATTCACATTGGCAATCATTAAATTTATCCGATTTAGAAAACTCAAAAAGCAACAGCAACACATTTTGCAAGCATTAGCAAAACTGGAAGAAAAACTAAAAAAAGACAAAAATACGCAAGCATTAGCTGAAATAAATATATTATTACGCAAGCTTGCACTGATGCGTTATCCACGAAAAAAAATAGCCTCATTAACGGGCAAAAACTGGCTGTATTTTCTAGATAACAGTGGCAACACAAAAGACTTCAGTATGGGAGCAGGACGTGTTTTGGCAGATGTTCCCTATTTTGAAAAAATGCCTGAGAAGATAGATATCAATGAGCTGAGCAGAGTAGTAAAGAAATGGGTAAAACACATCTCGGTGAAAGAGAGAAAAGCTAAGATGGGAAAAAGGGTGAGAATATGAATATAGAATTCGCGCTATCTTGGGTCTTTTGGTTACTACCTTTGCCGCTCTTGGCAATACTGCTGCCGCGCGTTCCTGTTGCTACGCCGTCAGCATTGCGTGTGCCTTTTTTCGAAGCCATGCAAGGTAGCCTGACAAAACAGCAAAGTCATCGCTCTCGTTTTTGGTTAATACTGGCGGTGTTGGCTTGGTTGGCATTAGTCATTGCAGCAGCCAGACCTCAACTGATAGGTGAAACTATTCACATGCCCGTGAGTGGGCGTAGCTTAATGATGGCGGTTGATATTTCTGGTTCTATGCAGAATCAGGACATGTTCATAAAAGGTAGACCTGTTTCTCGTTTGACAGCAGTAAAAGCAGTCGCGGGTAATTTTATCCAACAGCGCCAAGGCGATAGAATTGGCTTGATTCTGTTTGGATCAAAGGCTTATTTACAAGCACCTTTAACATTGGACAGAAAAACAGTAGCTATTTTGCTGGATGAAGCAGCACTGGGGTTAGCAGGCAGACGCACAGCAATCGGTGATGCGATAGGTCTAGCAGTAAAGCGATTACGTGATCAGCCAGAAGAGAACAGGGTGTTAATTTTGTTGACTGATGGAGCTAATACCGATGGTAGTATCGAGCCGCTTAAAGCTGCAGATTTGGCAGCACAAGAGAAAGTTCGCATCTATACGATAGGTGTTGGTTCAGATGGTGGGATAATTAGAACGCCATTTGGCACACAGCGCATGGGCAGAAGTGATTTGGATGAAGCTACCTTAAGAGATATAGCCAGCAAGACGTCAGGAGAATATTTTCGTGCGCGCGATGTAAAGGGATTGCAACAGATTTACGCCATTCTCGACAAGATGGAACCCGTTTCCAAGGATGATCTGACTTACAGACCTGTGGATGAATGGTATTACTGGCCATTAGCGATAGCATTGTTACTGAGTGTGCTAGTCGTATTAGGACTTAATGGCTCATTGCATCTAACTAGGAGCCGTGCCGCTAACAGCAAGGAGAAAAACCATGTTTAGTCAGTTAGCGCAGTTTCATTTTTTACACCCCCTCTGGCTATTTGCACTCATTCCATTGATTTTGATCTATTGGTTGATGGTTCACAAAAAGACTTCGGGGAATGAATGGAACAATGTCATAGATGCTCATCTGTTACCGGTTCTATTGAAAGTTAATTCCAGTAAGCTAGGTAGATCATTTTCAGGCTTGTTAATGTTAGCCTGGTTGATCAGCGTGGTAGCACTGGCAAACCCTGTGTGGGAAAAGCGCGCTGTTCCTGTTTTTCAGAGCAGTCTGGCTCGTGTCATTGTGCTGGATTTATCACTTTCAATGGATATTGCTGATGTAAAACCTTCACGTCTTGTACGGGCAAAATTCAAAATTGAAGATATTCTAGCCAAAAATGAAGAAGGACAAACGGGCTTAGTAGTCTTTGCAGGGGATGCCTTTACGGTTACACCCCTGACCAGAGATGTTGATACGATTAGCTCGTTACTATCTTCGCTCACGCCTAATATAATGCCTGTGCAGGGAAGCCGTGCAGATTTGGGATTATTAAAAGCCCAAGAGTTATTACAACAAGCGGGTGTTCAACAGGGACAGGTATTGCTGATTGCAGATGGCGCAAGAGAAACTCTCGCATTAGCGGCTACTGAGGAACTGCGTGACCGAGGCCACTCGGTTTCTGTGTTGAGTTTAGGAACAGTGATGGGCGGCCCAATACCTAATGTAGTGGGAAAAGATCGAAAACCTATAGTCGTCCCTATGCAGGAAAATCTGTTAAAGCAGATTGCTGAAAAAGGCGGTGGACGCTACAGCGCTTTGCAAAATAGTGATGCAGATATCGACTATTTGCTAGCGGCTTCAGCAAAGATGGATGCCAATAAAACAGAACGCGTTGATGATCTGAATAATCAGGACTGGAAATCTGAAGGGCCATTGTTAGTCTTGTTGTTACTGCCGTTAGCGGCATTAGCGTTTCGTCGTGGATGGTTATTGAGTGTGGGGCTAGTGGTCATATTGGTTGGACAGCCTCAACCTGTAATGGCGGCATCTTTTTGGGATAATCTGTGGACACGTCAGGATCAACAAGCAGATCAAGCGTTACAAAGAGGCGATTTTGAACAAGCTCAACAGCTTGCGGAAGACCCGTTAAGACGCGGTAGTGCAGCTTTCAAGAAAGGCGATTACGAGCAGGCGTTAAGTGATTTCACCAAGGGTGAGAGTGCGGACGCGGTTTACAATAAAGGCAACGCATTGGCGCAACTACAGCGATATGAAGATGCTATTAAAGCTTATGATGAAGCGTTAGAACAGCAAGCGGGTATGCAGGACGCTATTGACAATAAAGCAAAGATAGAAGAGTTATTGAAGCAGCAACAGCAACAGAAAGACCAGAACCAAGAAAGCAAGGAAAACCAAAAAGACCAACAACAAGATTCAAAGTCAGATCAAGATGAGAAAAAAGATACCGAGCAAAAGCAACAAGACAATACTAAGAACGCTAAGAACGCAAATGAGGATGATAAAGAACAGCAATCAAAGGAAAATCAGTTTGCAAAAGCTAATAATAAAGAAGACCAGCAAGAAAAACAGCAAAGTGAAGCCGAAGACACAACCAAAGCCGAGGATAAAGAACAGGCACAACAAGAAACCAATGCAGCACAGCTAGAAGATGAAAATAAAGCAGAAAAGTCTCAAGCTCAAGTAGAAGCCGAAGCACTTAGCAAGGAAGAAAAAATAGCTGCTGAACAATGGTTGAGACGGATTCCTGATAATCCAGGCGAGCTGTTGAAGCGTAAATTTAAGTATCAATACAGACAACGTAGGCATTCTTCAAATTCTGAAAACGGTATGCCTTGGTGAAGCACATGAGAAAAAATAAATTAGTGTTGATAATGTTATTAATACTGGTAACAGCCAATAGCTGGGCAGACGTTAAAGCATTCCTCAACCAAAGCACTGTATACGTGGGTGATCCGGTCACATTAACGATTGAGAGTGATAATAGTGCCACGGTCGATCCTGATCTTTCGGTATTAAATAAAGACTTTCAGGTTTTGGGAACCAGTCAGGGTTCTTCTTCTAATTTCTCTTTTAATTCGGTTGATGGTAATACTTCGTCTTATAAAAAAACCTGGACTATTCAGTTAGCTCCTAAACAAAGAGGGAAAAAAGGTCAGATAGAAATACCCATTATTAGATTAGGCAATGAGTCCACACTGCCTTTAACATTGACTATTGCTGAATTAACACCCGAAATTGTTTCACAAAATAGTCAGCATGTAACGCTTGAGGCTAGTGTTGAAATAGGTCAATCCCTACCATACGTGCAGCAACAAATACCCTACGTCATTCGATTGTATACCGACGAAACCATTAAGAGTGGCGATCTTTTTGCGCCTAATATTAAAAATGCGGTAGTGGAAAAACTCTCGCGAGATAAGCAAAATACGATTATTCGTAAGGGTAAAAAAATAAATGTGCTAGAACGGCATTATGTTATTTCACCCGAAAAAAGTGGCAAGTTAATTATTCCTCCCGCTATCTTCAAGGGCAAGCAAGTGCTACCTAATGCTAATAGCAATCAAAGGTCTCGTCGGGGAGGTTTTGCCGATGATTTTTTTAACGATCCTTTTTTCAGTGGTTCTTTTTTTGGTGGACAAGCGGGAACATCCGTAACAACGCGTAGTGATTCAATAGAAATAGATGTGCAGTCTATTCCTGCTAAGTACAAAGGAAAAAACTGGCTTCCAGCCGAAGATTTGGTGGTTATTGATAGTTGGAAAAAGAGCAGTCCGACTTTTAAGGTAGGAGAGCCGGTAGTGCGGACGTTAACGCTACAAACCAAAGGTCTGACAGGCTCTCAAATACCGGAGTTTCCAGTTGCGACACCTGAGAAAATACGTGTCTATCCAGATAAGTCAGTCACAGAGACAAGAACAGATGGAAAAACTGTTATAGGGTTGCGTCAGCAGTCGATGAGCTATATTCCTAATGCAGCTGGAAAAGTTATCATTCCGGCAGTAAGCATTGATTGGTGGAATGTTGTTAGCAAAGCTCAAGAATCGTTTACTTTGCCTGCCAGAGAAATCCAGATATTGGCGGGAGTTGCAAGTAGTGAGCAACAAGAACCCTTAGGCAAAAACACAATAACTGCAGCAGATAATGCAAAGCAACCTAAAGAACAAGTTGGTTTGCAGAAAGAACCATCAGAGAGTAATAAATGGCTATGGGGTTTATTAATATTAGGAGCGCTAAGTGCACTTGTTTTCTTTGGCTTTCGGTATCTTAATAAACAGACAAAGCCCGCGAACACATCATTAGCAACTACCCATTCGAAACTCAACAGCAGCGCTATATTGAATAGACTAGGACAAGCCTGTAATGATAATGACAGGCGTTTAGTAGCAACCCTTTTGCTACAGTTAGCTGAAGCGGAATGGCCTAATAATGCACCTAAAAGTTTAGGAGTATTGGCTGATCGTGTTGAAAATGGAGCAGAGTTAATTCGAGCTTTGGATAAAAGTCTTTATGCAGATAGTCATTCCAATGATGCAGACGTGTGGGAGGGTCGGCATTTGTGGGAAGTTGTTCAGTCAGGTTTACAATCAACAAGCAGAAAAAAAGATTCAAAAAATGAAGGGGTAGCCGCAAGCCTGTATCCAGATAGAAGATCTCGTTTGTAGGGGCGAA
>CAZDMX010000095.1:0-7579 GCA_964506085.1 uncultured Thiothrix sp.
GACGAAGTTGCTGTTATTTCATCGCTTAATAATGAACTGATGCCACTTCCTTTACCTATTGCAATAAAGACAGGAAGTTGGGCTATTGCACAAGGCCGTTTCCCTGATATAGATGCTTATGCTGTTTGGGAGAGAACTGATGGGCGTCGTTTGAAATATATTAACCTCCCACACTCTTGCAACGGCCTTCCAGACATACCCGTTAAGTGTATTATATTTCCTCATTATCAGTCTGAAATAGATGATTATGAGCTATTAGAATTGAGCTCAATTTCGACACTAAAAAACCTAACAATGGCCGGCTATCAAATTAGGGATAATTTAACCCTAGCAAAAGTTGAGCAAATACTAAGCTGGGTAACGACAATACCTGCTTACCGTCTTAGCTATTCTAGCTTTGAGAATGTTCATGGGCTAATCCGAGAGTTGTTAATGGAGAGCGATGTTGAGGACTAAAGAAAAAACAAAATTAGTCCCTGAGTTACTGTGTCAAATATTATCTCCCTTTAGCTCGAAAGCTGATATAGAGAATTCTGTACACATCCTTCTAAATGATGAGGAGATGCTAGACCTAACTATAGAATTAGCTAACCGACATTTCCTCATCCCTACTCTATTTAATCAGCTTTGTACATATAACCTTGACGCTCTGCTTGATCATAAACTGAAAGATTTTTTTATAGAGATGACGGAGTTTATGAGTGAAAGAAACCGATCATTAACGCAGTTAACTAAAGAAATTATTGAAGTTTCTAATCAGTATGGAATTATCCCTTTGTTGATAAAAGGGAGCAGCACACTATTTTCTGATGTGTACCCTTGCAAAGATATACGATTTATGTCGGATTTGGATATATTATTCAAAGAAAAAGATGCACTTAACGCATTTAATCTTCTACAAGCAAGAGATTTCAAGGTTCCTGATAAATATATGCCCCGAAATGCACCGGCCTATCTGAACAGCAAATCCAAGACTATAGGTCTACCCTACAAGCAGCATCTATTACCGCTATATCGTGATGGTGATCCTTGTGATATTGAAGTACACCATCGGCCGTTATCACTTTTTTTTGCAGATTATCTTGATAATGAAACTGCATTTTCATCTGCTTCAAATATTATTGAGTTAGCTGATCTAAAATTAGCGGCACTCCGCATGTCTCCTACCAATGAAATCATTTATTGCTTTGCTCATTCTGAACTTGCGCATATCAACAATCAAAATCATCAGTTCTCACTACGACAAATGGATTTTTTCGTACGATTAGTTCATTGTCACCAGACAGAAATTGAATGGATCGAAATTCATGAACGTATTAAAAAAGCGGGGGGAGAGAAGGTTTTTCATCAATTTCTATACTCGACAAACCAATTGTTCGCGACCAACTTCCCTTTAAATAATAAGCAGGTTAAAACTAATCATTGTGAAAAATATTACAACAAAGCTTTAGCTTCATGTTTCCCAAAATATAATCCAAGATGGAGGCTTAATTTATTTATAGCTGAATTATCAACAGTCCTTAGTAGGAGACACTTATCCAGTAGTTATAACATTGATACTAAACTTTCTGTACTGAGCGCACGATTGCATCGAATCGCAGTATTAATCGTTCAATTTTTAAACCCAGTTACATTGTTTAAGCGCATACAATCTTATGTCAGCATGTAGTCATCAATAAACTATTTTTACTTAACCAGTACGAAAAACCCACCTGCCATCACTGTAATCCCGCAGGACTGAAGCCCTCTTTACCCGTCTAATCAAGGATTTTAGGATGAACAAATTAATACCTATTTGGGTTTTAATAATGACCATATTTTTAGGAATAGTTTTAGCTATTCTATTTGGTGCATCTGTTCGTCATATTTCTAAAGGAGGAACAAAGCTTGAAAAAATAGAACCCATGATAGAACTAGTTTCCAGCTTTCCCTCTCTTGTCAATGCAGCAATGATCCAAATCACTTCGTCTACGCCCTTATTGCTAGATAATAGATTTCCCGAAATAGACGGCTTTACAAAGAACAATAAAATTCAGAATGGGTCTATAACAGACACGGGCTACCTTCTTCTTTCTGTCTACGATAAAGATAAAGGGCAGTCTATTGTCAAATTACTAAAAATAAGCAATAAAGAAGTGGTCCATCAATGGGTTCCAAATATTAAAGAGCTATCAAAGCTTTATAAATCCAAAAGTAATGATTTCAATACAAAGATTATAACTCGCTCCAGAGCAAGAATAGTTCACCCTTTATTACTCAATGACGGCGGACTCATGTTTCATGTTGGGCCAGGACCCGTGTATAAGATCAACTCATGTTCAAAGATAGAATTTGCAGTTGATGGAATATTTCATCATACCCTTGAAAAAGATGCAGAGGGTAATATCTGGATACCATCTAATGTTGTTCCTGCATCCTATACTTTTTACGAATCATACAAGGATGACTCTATTGCGAAGTTATCTCCTGAAGGGAACGTTTTATTTAATAAATCCATCACAAAAATACTGGTGGAAAATGGTTATAGAGGATTAGTGTTTGGTGCCGGCTCTTATGAAAAAGATGCCATGCATTTAAATGACATACAACCTGCATTTAACACAACTAAGTTTTGGATGAAAAATGATCTGCTTATAAGTTTAAGAAACAGGAGTACTGTTTTGTTATACCGTCCAAGCACTAATAAAATAATATGGCTAAAAACAGCCGAGTGGATTAATCAGCATGATGTGGATTTTGTAGGCCAATCAAAAATTAGTATTTTTAGTAATAATTCTATACGCCCCAATAAGCTTGCAAAGAAAAAAGGGGTGCACTTTATGGATGGTCATAGCGATGTATATATACTCGATCTTGCCAATGGCAAGACATTAAAACCTTACTCTGCCGTATTAAATGAAGCGGAAGTACGAACAATTACTGAAGGGCGTCAAGAAATACTAGAAAATGGGGATGTCTTTATAGAAGAAAGTAATCATGGTCGTATTCTTCGAATATCCCCTGAAAAAATCATTTGGGAGTTCACGACTAAATATGAAAACAAAGTGGCAATGGTAAGCTGGAGCCGTTATTTAACAAATGAGCAAGTTAAGAATATTATTCCGCTAATTAAGAAAAGGACTTGTTTATAGGATTTATTTATAAGTACCACTGTCAAGAAACCTATTATTTTTTTATAACAAACCACTTCGCTTGATATTCAGGTAAGAATTGATGAGCTCAACAGTCAGGTTTCCAGGTACTACATCGACATTAAGAACTTTGTTGTTTTGTAGCGCTTTAAAGGTGGTTTGACGTTGTTGTAGGTATCTATGTAATGCAGCAACGCGAATAGCAGAAGGCAGATCATCAACTTTCGCTTTTAATGCGGTATCCAACGCTTCTTCTCTTAAACTGGCCAGCAAGACCAGATGTCTTTTCCTGAGTAGATTAATAGCAGGTGCTAGGTCTTCGCTATCCTCATCTCTAATATTGGTTAATACAATAACCAGTGCGCGTTTTTTATGTCTTATTAGCAAGTCGGTAGCTGCTTGAGAGTAATCAGGTGATTCATCGGTGGGTTGCAGGTCATACAATGCATTTAGGATGTGTTGTATGGTGTGGTTGCCTTTTTGGGGAGATAACCAGCGTGACTCTCCGCTAAAAGTTGCCAGACCGACCGAGTCGCCTTGTTTTAGCGCTACGTAGCTAAGCAGTAAAATAGCATTAAGCGTATGGTCGAAGTGTGATAAATCATCATCTTTTGTGGTCATGCGTTGTCCACAATCGAGCAGAAAAATGACTTCCTGATCGCGTTCATCCTGATACTCACGAGAGATCAGTTTGCGGCTTCTGGAGGTGGCTTTCCAGTCTATCTGGCGTAGGCTGTCACCGTCCCGGTATTCTCTTAATTGATGAAAATCCTGACCTTCTCCCCGCCGACGTTTTTTCATAATGCCTAACTGACTAAGGCGGTTGTCAGTGGCTAGCAACGCCATATGGGCGATTGCGGCAAAATTAGGGTATACCCTTGTTTCGTTATTAACTTCAAGTTTATGGTTACGTTTCCATAGCTTTAATAAAGATAGGATTTGTATCTGTATCAATGGGAAAGTGATTTTCCCACGTTCTTTTGCGGTAATCGAATAGCCTACTGTCGTTGACCCGTTGGCCGTGATGATGGTTGAAATAGGCATACCTATGGCTTCAACTTGTATGGGGTAATGATCAAACACATCAATCTCAACAGCCTTATTACTGTGATTGACCAGGGTTACTTTCACATCCCGTGATACACCTAATGGGATTGAACCTTGTAGTTCTCTTGTTGCCGTAATACGGTTGTTGAAAAAGACCAAAACAGCATCTAGTAAGGCTACAGTCAGAATGATGGCTATACTGATCTTCCAGACAAATAAGGTAGTTGGCCAGAGGCTGCTGATAAAGCCAATTACAGCAATAAACAAGATGAGCAGCAGCAAGCGGTTAGTAGGTATTAACATCTATAGTATCTGGTTTACGGTTATTGTCTGGGCGCTGCTGTTTTGTCAAGAATGGCGAGCAAGATATCATCTGTCGTATGTGATTCAAGCTCCATTTCAGGTGACAGGGCGACGCGATGTCGTAATACAGGTATCGCAATCTCTTTGATATCATCAGGGGTGACATGATCTCGTTGATTGATCAGTGCTTGTGATCGTGCTGCTCTTATCAATGAAATACTGCCACGAGGCCCTGAGCCTATGCTAAGCCCTTGCCATTCTCTGGTTGCACGTACTATCCGCACGGCATAGTCGATAACAAGTGGGTCTACCTCTACATTAGTAGTGAGTTGTTGAATCTGTTGGAGTGTTTCCGGAGTGATAACGGCTCCTACCTGTGATATTTCCAGTTTGTCACCTACCAGTCCAGTGGTGACGGTTGTAACCATTTCACTTTCTTCCTGATGATCAGGATAATCAATAAAGACCTTTAACAAGAACCGATCAAGCTGCGCTTCGGGTAGTGAGTAAGTACCTTCCTGTTCAAGCGGATTTTGTGTTGCCAGTGTCATAAAGGGTAGGGGGACTGGAAAGGTTTTCCCTTCAATAGTGACTTGATGTTCTTGCATCACTTCAAGCAAAGCAGCCTGAGTCTTTGCTGGCGCACGATTGATTTCATCTGCGAGCAGAATGTTAGTAAATACAGGACCTTTTCTAACCGTGAATTCTTGCGTTTTACTATTAAACATAAAATGTCCAGTAATATCAGCAGGCATTAGATCAGGAGTGAATTGTATGCGTGCAAACTGACCTTTAAAAGTCTGCGCTAGTGATTTTACTAACAGTGTCTTACCTAACCCTGGAACACCTTCAATAAGCACATTTCCCCCAGCTAATAATGCAACTAACGTCTCATGGACTACCTGTTGTTGTCCGATTACAGCCTTGCCAATTTCTGTTTTGAGTAGATTGACTAATACGCTAGCTTGTTCAAGTGTCATTTCTGTCATGGTTTTTCCTGTTGATTTGCTTCAACCTAAAAAACGCAGTATAGACGTTCACATATTAAATTTCTCATTCACTGTGGTAGAGACGTTGCATGCAACGTCTCTACGGGAAATTATTTAAGTGAAAGTCTATAGTTTCAACTGAGTTTTTAGGTTCAAAGGTTTCTACGAATAGATTCAAGTTTGATAATAAGCTGAGTAAAATCTTCATCTTGCTCAAATTTATTATTAAAAAGTAAATGTTTCACTTGTTTGGGAGGTATGTCCAACATTTCTGCAAGGTGTTCTACCTTACCCATTTCGTTAGTATTGATCCAGCCTGGATGTAACTGCCCAATACGTTGATTGAGTGCCTGACGTGTACTGTCGATGAGTGCTTGTTTATTCTTTTTCTTCCAAAAATACTGACCACTGGCTTCGATGTGTTCCATTAGGCGGCGGCGGGCAATAGCTTGTTTTGGAATTAGCGGGCCAAACCGATGCAATGATTGGTATAGCCAAAAAATAAGTAGCGCAGCTAGGGGTAAGATTACTGTCCAGCCATAGCGCCACATGAGTTCTAGCAAGCCAGACATTTCATTATTATGGAACAGCCAGATTGCGCTAGGTTGTTTGTTATTGCTGTTACTGTGAACTAAGTACCAAAGAATCTCAGCGTTATCAGTTTCTCTGAGTAATTGGTTTTCTATGATAGACAAATCTGCTACTAATGTAATCATTCCTTTTCCAATTTTACGCTGTAGCATGAAGATTTCATCTTCAATTAAAACACGGGATTCGTTTTTTTCTTTACTTTGGATTGAATAAAAATAAGGTTCAACAGATAGTGTTAGCTTTTTAGAAGCGTTTGATAAGGCTATTGGAAAGGTGCGTAAGTCTTTCGTTCGCCAGAAAGAAAATACCTCTATGTCGCTTAGTTCATCAATGTTCTCGTTATCATCGTCATTCCGGTCTAGTTCATCATCGTCTTCTTCATTTGGATCATCAATGTAGACGGATTTACTAGAGGTGATTTCGAGCACACTTTGCAAGGGATCATTGCTATCTTGAAGATAGATACATTTTTCATCATCTTCAGGACATTCTGTGATTTCTTTTTTATTACCTTTATTGTCATCATGTTCATCGGCACCTTCTTGCAGTCGTTCAAAGTAATCATACAAATCCCAATCTACATTGGTACCTGTGATTAAGTGTCCGCCGTTCCTCATCCATGTTAATAATTGCTCTATTCTTTCTAATGAGAGGGTTGTTCTATCGGTATCCAGAATCATAACCGTATTGGTATCAGGGTAGCGATGGCCAATACTTTGCAGGTCGTTTTTATTTTTAGCAGGAATCCCCATCTGTTTGAAAAACAGACGTGCTGCATAGAGCGGGTTTTCTCTGGCTTCACCTTTGAAGGCTGTATATTCAGTGACTTCTTTATATTCGTGGGTATCAAAAAACTTGTATAGGCTATAACTAAACAGGATGATGAGCAGTGCAATTAAGGCTAGCATTGGTTTATTCATGCGTACCTTCTTTATGTGCCTTTTCCTGCTTACTTGCTGGGCTCTTTCCAGTCGTTGATTCGTGTTTAGAAAAATCCGTTTCCCAACGGTCAAAAAGCACCTTCATATCCGGCTCACTAGGCAGGTGATGTGCATAGGCAATCTGCTTCCATTGCTCGGTCAATTGTTGTAGATAGCGATGCTGGATTGGTTGTAGTGATTGCTTGCCGAGTTTGAGGATGTCTCCCTCTGTTTGGCTTGATTTTAGAGTTAATTGCTCAACGGTGACAAGCTGGGCTAATGCACCTCGATATAAAAGACTGAGCGCATCCCGATGTTTGTGTGCTTGCCAGAGTTTACGTGCTGCTTCTGGAATATTGTCAGGTAATGATTGTGGACGGATATCCATGCCGAACATAACTTCAGGTGCTTCGTAATCTGTTGATTCTTGCTCGTAACGGTGGAATAGAGGTAGCCAGTTTTTTCTGGTGAGGAAAAGAAAGAGTATTCCTATCACTAGTGCTATCCATAGTGCTGATTCAAACAGGATAGAAATCATTGCAATAAATGGTTTGAAAAGCGAATCTAGGTTCAAGGATGATTCATTCTCTTTTTTCTT
>CAZDMX010000096.1:0-7538 GCA_964506085.1 uncultured Thiothrix sp.
GTAGAGTGACTACGAATAAAGCCAACATTTTCCAGAAACTCCTTTATCTTCAGCATTCTAGTCATTCTCGCTACGTTTCAACTGAGTTTTTTAGGATTATTCATTAGTATCCAGAAAGCACTAAACTCCTTCTCCTCTCCTTAAGGAGGTTGTCGCAAAAGTAGAGAAGTAGGTCGTATAAGCGATAGCACCATACGACGAAGAGCCGTTAATTCAGCAACTTGTCGGATGGTATTCCTCGGCTTTAGCTTCCTGCGTCGCCCTACCTTCTGCATCCATGCAGTCGTTATCCGACCTACAAAAACATTACTTTTGCAACACCTCTTAAGGGCGATGGGACTTGTTTTCCAGATACTAACTAATTAGTAAATCAGCTATTTCTTTATATTTAGCTGCGCTTTTTTGAATAATTTCTTGCGGAAGTTTTGGCCCTGGAGATGTTTTATCCCAATCCAGAGTTTCCAAATAATCTCTGATGAATTGCTTATCAAAGGACGGTGGACTAATACCCTGTTGATAGTGAGCTACAGGCCAAAACCTCGATGAATCGGGTGTTAATGCTTCGTCAATCAATATTAGATTATCTGCATCGTCCAAACCAAACTCGAATTTAGTATCAGCAATGATAATGCCTTTTTGCAGAGCAAATTCAGCAGCCGTTTTATATAATTTCAAGCTTGTTTCTTTTACCTGTTTCGCTAAATCTTCACCTAGCAACTCAATGGTTTGCTCATAGGCAATATTTTCATCATGCCCACCTACTTCCGCTTTGGTAGATGGAGTATAAATCGCTTCGGGTAACTGGCTTGCTAACTGAAGGTTTTCCGGCAACTGAATGCCGCAAACAGAACCCGTCTGTTGATAATCGTTCCAGCCTGAACCAATCAAGTATCCCCTAACAATAGCTTCCACAGGTAACGCGTTTAATTTGCGTACGATAATACTTCTGCCGGTTAGTATCTGTTTTTCCAGACGATCGACATCCAGATCATCCAAGGTCATAGAACTTAGCTGGTTGGGAACTATATCACCAAGTTTGTTAAACCAAAAATCAGAGACTTCGGTTAGAATCTTGCCTTTCCCCGGTATCGGGTCGGGAAGCACAACATCAAATGCAGATAACCTGTCTGTTGTGATGATCAACATATGCTGATCATCAACATGGTAAATATCACGCACTTTTCCACGGTGGATAAGTGGTAGGTTTTTTAATTGGGTGTCAAATACAGCTGGAGTGGAGCTAAGATCGTTCAAACTAAATCCTGCGAAAAGATAATTAAATACATGGTTACAAAATTTTACTATCAAGCTAATAGAGATAGCTTAACGGTTCGCGTATAATATCATCTTTTGTAGAACTTAATAATCATTATGTCCAAGCCTTTAGTAGGGGTAGTGATGGGAAGCAATAGCGACTGGGATGTCATGTCAAATGCTGTTGATTTTCTGAAAGCCTTCGATATTGCCCATGAGTATAAAGTGGTGTCGGCCCACCGTACACCCGACTTGCTGTTTGAATATGCCAGTACTGCTAAGAAACGCGGTATTCAGTGTATTATTGCAGGAGCGGGCGGGGCAGCTCATTTGCCCGGAATGCTAGCTGCAAAAACAACAATACCTATTTTGGGTGTGCCCGTACCTTCGCGTTATTTAAAAGGCCAAGATTCCTTGTTGTCCATAGTGCAAATGCCAAAAGGTATCCCTGTTGCTACCTTCGCTATTGGTGAAGCGGGTGCAGGAAATGCAGCGTTGTTCGCGATTTCTTTACTCGCTAACCATGATGCCGCTTTAGCTGACAAGCTCACTGATTTTCGTGAACAGCAACGTCAGGTGTCAATGAACATGTCACTTCCTCCGGAATAGCTCCAATATGAAAAACACCATGATATTACCCGGTGCAACCATCGGTATGCTCGGCGGTGGACAGCTTGGCAGAATGTTTACTATTGCTGCCAAAGACTTGGGCTATAGAGTGTGTGTGGTTGAACCTGATGTTCACAGCCCTGCAGGGCAACTAGCGGATGAACACATTATCGCGGCCTATGATGATGAAGCAGCTTTAAAGCAACTCGCCGATAGCTGTGCCGTGGTGACTACCGAGTTCGAAAATATTTCAGTACCTGCGCTCCAATGGCTTGCTCAAAAAACATTAGTTCGCCCTAGCGCAGAAGCCGTAGAAAAAGCCCAAGATCGAATCGTAGAAAAAGCCTTTATTCGTTCCTGCGGATTATTAACTGCTCCTTATGGCATGATCACCACTAGCTCGGAAATAGCAACGGCTGTGGATGAAATCACCTTCCCGTGCCTGTTGAAGACCGCTCGTTTTGGCTACGATGGCAAAGGCCAAGTCACCGTTCACAGCATTGAAGAAGTAAGAGAAGCTTTTGCAAACTTCAACCGCGCAGCTTGCGTACTGGAACAGCGTATTGATCTGGAGCTTGAAATCTCTGTTATCTTAGGGCGCAATAGCAGTGGTGAAGCGCATTGTTTCCCAGTTGCTGAAAATATCCATATTGGTGGTATTTTACATAAAAGCATCGTTCCAGCGAGAATAGACAAATCCATTAGTAAAGCAGCACAAACCGCAGCTATTCGCATCGCAGATAAACTGGATTACATTGGCGTACTAGCCGTTGAGTTCTTTGTCAGCAAACAAGGTGAATTGTTAGTCAATGAAATAGCTCCTCGCACCCATAACAGCGGACACTATTCACTAGATGCCTGTATTACCTCCCAATTTGAACAACAAGTTAGAATGGTGTGTAACTTGCCTTTTGGTGACACCCAATTACTAAGTCCGGTAGTGATGGTAAATATACTGGGCGACTTATGGGGTGATGACCAGCCTAACTGGCAAGCCTTACTCTCAAGTTCAGCCAGCAAGTTACATCTGTATGGAAAGAAAGAAGCCCGACCAGGGCGGAAAATGGGGCATTTCTGTACGCTTGCTACGGATATAGAAACAGCAAATCCTCATGCAGATACTATTTTTGAAAAACTAGCACAGTAACCACTCTATGAATTATCTAATAAGTATCCTACCTTATGCACACATAATCGTCGTCTTGCTTCTCATGGGGCTGTATCTATTGCGCACTTTGTTCATTATCCGTAATTCCAAAAAGGAAGTAGGAAAAAATCTGAATGGTGTAACATCAATCATGACAATAGCCCTGTTTGCTACGGGTATTACTCATGCCTATCTATTAAAAATACCTTTTTCAGACAGCTTTGTTTTAACCAAAATTATTGGTTTATTAGCCTTTGTTATGTTTGGAGTTCTGGCTTTTATGCCAAATAGGAAAAAAGAAACAGCTTTGTTATTATTACTCGCCGCTTTTACCCTTTTTATTGGCCTTATTGTTGCCTCAATAATGCATTGATGAATTGTAACTACTCAGCTTACCCAATAGCTGCGTCGCGTACATGGATGTAGGTGAGGGGCGTTGTTAGCATTCCGCGCTTTCGCCTTACTCTTGTGTAAAAAACAGAGGCAATCCGAGCCAGTTACGAGAAATTAAATAAGAAATGACGAATCAACTAGATCAGCTACGAAAAGATATTGAATTCACGGATACCCTCTGTGAGCAAAAACTTAGTTTCCGCAGTACATGGGGTATATTTTCACCTAAACAAATAGATGGCGGTACGCAGTTATTGTTAAAATATTTAAAGATCAAATCCACGGATGACTGCTTTGACCTAGGTTGTGGCTACGGTGTAATTGGCATTACAATGGCTAAACTCGCGCCACAAGGTGAAACGTTGATGGTCGATAAAGATTTCATGGCGGTGGAATACGCTAATAAAAATGCTGAACTGAATAAAGCACCCAACGCCAAAGCCATGCTCAGTAATGGTTTTCAGCACATTGATTCCCAGCAGCGCTTTGATATCATCGCCTCTAATGTCCCTGCTAAAGTGGGCAAAGAAATGATGACTCTATTACTAAACGATGCCAAAAACCATCTAACGCCCGGTGGGGAGATATATCTTGTAACGATCAATGGTTTACGCCAGTATATGAAACGTAACTTAAAAGAAATCTTTGGCAATTATAAAAAACTTAAACAAGGTCCGGGTTATACGGTTTCATATGCAAGGAGAGAGCACTAACAACGAGAAAGTTCTAAAGATCTGTCACGATTGTGATTTGATTCAGGAAATTCCATTGCTGGGCAAACGCAAAACTGCTCGTTGTATACGTTGCCACTCCATTCTCGAAAAACATCGGGTAAACTCCCTCAATCGTAGTCTGTCGCTTGCCATGACGGGTGTTATTTTATTTCTCCTTTCCAATCTCTTCCCCCTGTTGTCATTGAAAGCTGGCGGTCTGGCGCTTGACTCTACGCTGTTTTCTACCAGTGTTGAATTATTCCAAATCGACCGTCCCTTTTTAGCCATACTGGTATTTTTCACCACGATTGTTTTCCCTGCACTGAGCCTGATGGGAATGGTATACGTGCTCGGTTCAGTGAAACTAGGTCATAATAGCCATCGTATTGGTCCCATTTTTCGTTTCTTACGCAGCACAGAAGTATGGGGAATGCTGGAAGTTTTTCTATTAGCTATTATCGTTGCTGGAGTTAAGCTAGGTGATATTGCAGAAGTGATACCGGGTATCTCTTTGTATTCATTTTTCATGCTGATTGTTATCCTAGCCTTGCTAAGCGCTACATTAGACCCCGATGATGTCTGGCGACATCAGGAAGGTGTATCGAATGAAACGTGAATTTACAATCGGTATGGAAGCCGGGCTTATCTCCTGTCCGCATTGTCATTTCATCAGTCGTGTACCCATGCCCAGCGAAGAGTATTCAACAGGTCAACAGCATACAGGTACGCAAAGTCTAGTTTGTCCACGCTGTGATGCTGAGCTACATAGTCGCATTCCCAATAGCCTAACTAAAACTACAGCATTAGTCTTTGCGGCAGGTTTTATGTATATCCCTGCCAATATTTTACCCATTATGAATGTGACCTATTTGGGGACAGGTCAAGCAGAGACCATTATAGGTGGCACAATCCACTTGCTAGAAGAAGGCATGTGGCCGTTGGCACTTATCGTGTTTGTTGCCAGCATTGTTGTACCCATATTAAAGTTGCTTGTGTTGAGTGGCCTTTTGATCAGTATAAAACTTCGTTCACATTGGCGACCTGCACAACGTACTCATTTATTCCATATCACCGAATTTATTGGTCGTTGGTCTATGGTAGACATCTTTGTACTCGCTATTTTGGTAGCATTAGTGCAATTTGGTAATATAGCCTCCGTGGATGCAGGTTTGGGAGCTTTATCCTTTGCTATGGTGGTGATATTAACCATGTTTGCCGCCCATACTTTTGATCCTCGTTTAATATGGGATGCTATGGATAGCAAAGAAAGCGAAATATCAAAAAAGTTTAGCCAAAATCATCCAGATACAGACATGACAAGTAACTCTATCCAACACAATGCAACTCAGTTCAGCCAGGGTCAGCAAAGCACCCCGGGAAAACGCTCATGAGCGATTCATTTGAGAACTTGCCACTAGCACGAGTTGAAACCGAGTCACGTTTTTCGTTGATCTGGATTATCCCCGTTGTTGCTTTTCTGGTGGGAAGCTGGCTGGCATACAAAGTTTATAGCGAAAAAGGAGACATCATTACACTGACTTTCAATAATGCGGATGGGATTGAAGTCAAAAAAACTCCCATTCGTTTCAAAGATGTTGCTGTTGGCAAAGTGATTGATATTAAACTGGATCCGGATCTTAAAAAAGTACAGGTAAGTGTTGAAATTGTACCTTTTATGGCAAAGCATCTAGGCCCTGAAACACGCTTTTGGGCGGTACGTCCAAGAGTTAGTGTGCAAGGAATAAGTGGGCTTTCGACACTTCTATCCGGCATTTATATTGGCATGGATCCAGGCCCAAAAGGTAAGGCCAAAACGGTCTATCAGGGATTAGACAGCCCACCAAGAGTGACTTCCTATGTCAAGGGCAGCACCTTTACCCTGCAAGCTAATAAGCTAGGTTCATTGGATATTGGCTCCCCCGTTTATTATCGTCAGATTAACGTGGGTGAAATCATTAAATACGAATTAAACAACGATAATGACACCGTTGACATGAGTGTCTTTGTTAAAGAACCCTACAACAATCTGGTGCGGAGAAATTCTTATTTCTGGAATATCAGTGGAATTGATGTGGAATTATCACCTTCTGGAGGGGTTAAAGCCAGAATGGAGTCGCTCACCTCATTACTCATTGGTGGTGTCGCCTTTGAGACTCCAGCCATCTATGACCCAGCTTTACCTGTTAAAGACGACACAGTATTTCCACTTTACGAAAATAAAGAAGCGGCTAAAGAGAAAAACAAAGGCGATCAATTGTTTTACGTGATGTATTTCAGTGAAAGTCTGCGTGGACTCTCCGCAGGTGCGCCTGTTGAATACAGAGGTATTCAAATTGGCAAAGTTGAAAATATTCAATTAAAAATTGATGAATTTAATGATGAAGTGGAAATCCCCGTGCAGATATCCATTTATGCAGAAAAGCTTTCAATTGATGGTGATACGGATGATGCCGCTGAGATTCTCCAACATCTGGTGGAAAAGGGAATTCGTGGTCAATTAACCACATCTAATCTACTGACAGGTGCTCAGTTTATCTCACTCATTTATCCTGATGATGCCTCCACGAACCCGGGAGAAATTAAGGCAAGCAGTGAAAGTGGATTCGCTGATCAAGAGTTTCCTACCACATCAGGGCTGACCAGCATGCTGGCTCAAAGTGCTACCGATATCATTAATGAAATCCATGGTGGTATTAAAGATGCGCGTAGATTAATCAACTCACCGCAGATTCAATCATCTACCCAAGATATTGCATCAATTCTTAACAATGTTAGTAACTTGTTAAAAGAAATTGAACCCGAAATAGTCGCTTCAATGGAAGGACTATCAGGCACTCTTAAGAATACACAGGCCATATCAGGTAAATTCAACAAGCAAGCGATGCCTCTCGCAAAGCAATTTAACGCGACCTTAAAAAGGCTGGATGGTGCATTAATAGAAGCCCGCAAAACTCTCTCCAGTGCTGATGCCGTGCTTAATGAAGATTCTGGGCTACAATATGAATTACGTCTATTGATTGAAGAAGTCAGCGAAGCCGCTAACTCATTTACCGTATTGGCGAATACGCTACAACGTAAACCGAATTCCGTTATTTTTGGGAAATAGTGACAAGAATGAAACAACTATTATGGTTACCAATATTACTAATGCTTAACGCTTGTTCATCATTAGGCGGTGGCTCAGATACCCTGCGTTTTTACTCCCTATCATCGATTGACGAAAGTAATTCCGTGCCTACAGGGCACTTGAAACTAGGAATTGGCCCGATCAGGCTACCTCATCGCTTAAAACGCCCCCACATCGTCACTCGAATAAATCAAAATGAATTGCATGTAACAGAGGATCATCAATGGGCAGGTTCACTGAAAGAAGACATTACACAAGTCCTGACTGACAATTTATCCACATTGGTTGGTACCGA
>CAZDMX010000097.1:0-7530 GCA_964506085.1 uncultured Thiothrix sp.
GCCTCTTTCTCATCAGATAATGAACAATTTGATGATAGAGAACATGGGATTTTTCGATAAGCTGATAGCCATGACTCTTATAAAAACCCAGTGCAGATTCTCTACTATGCAGAATCACCATACCTGCTCCCTTTGCTTTGACCGCCTCTTCAAGGCTTGCAAGAAGACTCGAACCTACACCCTTGCCCACAAAATCAGGATCGACAGCCATATATCTTATTTGAGCTGTTGTCTTGTCGATTAAGTGTGCACGCCCTACTCCAATGGTTTGGTTTTTTAGGTTTAATAGCACCATGCTGTGAATACTATTATTTTCAAGATCATCCCTCTCTGTTCCACGTTCTTGTGACCAGGGCTTACGCAATACACGCCAACGTAGATCATAGTAACCTTGCCATTGGTTGTCAGTTTTGGGTGTGGTAACTACCCAGTTATACATCTATCGAAAATTTAGCCATGTCGTGGCGATATATTTAGTGCCTTTATTGATCACTGCTGCACGATGTTCGTGGGTCCAGAATGGCGGAAATAGAACCAGCTTGCCTTGTTCCGGGGTAACTTTTACATCCTGAAATACAAACTCGGTTTCTCCGCCCGAATCAACAACATCATTTAGATACCATAATGCGACCAGCTGCCTGGGTGCTAATACGGGATTATCTGCATCCACATGCCAATGATAATATTCGTCTATCTGATAGCGCTGCAGGTTATACCCCATGTCCTTGAAACGACTAATATCAGCAAAGAAAGGATATAGTTGCTGAAACTCTTTCAGCGCCATAGCAAAAGAACGAAATAAGTTATTATCTACATCCTTCCAGTGGTCTTTATTGCTAACAAAGATATCTGTGGTTTTCTTTAACGACACATTGTCGCCTACATCCGAGCCAACTTTTCCAACGTTTTGATCCTGCTGTTGAGCTTCAAAACGAGCTATCATGTCATTACATAAGAAATCAGGTAGTGCATCTTTTTTTTCAAAAATAAAACTACCCGGTTTTAATTCTCGTAAACTCATTAACCTAGAATCCTTGAATCAATCATCGTTTCAATTTTTTTACTGGAGACTGTGGGATCAGCTTTAAATATATCCAGGGCATCCTGTACAACTGATTTCCAATGCTCTTTAAGAGTTGGCAATAAGTTTTCCAAATCGGTTAGCTTTTCGCTTTTGTGCCAGGCTTCATAAGCATTAATCAAACTTGGTGCAAGCTTCTTACGCATCGCAGTCATATTACCAAAGTAAAAATGTATAGAAGCAGGGTTATTATTTTCAAGCAACAGGGGTAATGTTGTTAATGCATCTGCATAGTGATCCCGAACGGCTCTCAACATAATCTCTGCATGCGTATTAGGCATTGCTGCTAGCATATCAAGCCATGCATCAGTGACTATTTCCCCAACCTTTGCTTCGCCTTTTTCATGCGCAATAATCATCTCTGTTTCTGTATTAGCCATTTGATCTAATGCCGTCTCAACATCACCATCAAAATCATAATGCTGTGCGGCACGCCCTATAGGATTATCCAACCCGCTCATGCGCCATTCTTCAACCTTTTCCCATAACATTCTACGTAATGATTCACGCCGAATGTAAATACGATCTTGCTGAACCATAGCGGGGGGTGCAGCCATATCTCGGGCGTATTCCTTGCCAGCAATAATAATAGTCTGCTTGCCTTCTTCTTTGAGTTCTTCAAGCTCTGCCAAGAAGAAATGGGGTCGACAACGCACTCCAAGCCCAGCGTTATAGACCAAGCCTTTTTTCTCAATTAGTACATTAATAGCATTATTATCAAAGGGTTCATAGTCAATGCCATCAATACTTAAAGGTTTGTATTCAAGCGTCTCAACATCATCCCATAACCCTTCGCGGTCGGTTAACCAGTCACCGACATCGTCTGTTGTAAGGCTAGTATTAAAGCTTTCCTGTTGCTCCCAGCGATACATTTCACGCATTTTTAATAAATAAACACACAAGGTGTAATCACCTGCATAACGTGCGTCCGCTATATGACAATTATGTTGAACCGTTTCTATGATTGTTTTGATTTCATCATTCATCGTTGAGGGAAGCTCTGATTAAGCGGAATAGTTATCGAATAGTAACAGTGTTAAGAACATTATTCGCTATTCCCCATATTTAGCCCTTATAATGTTGCAAGCAAATAATGTTCGAATTGATAATCTAATGACGAATAAACTAAAAATATCAGGAGAAAAATTGCGTGCGTATACGTATCAAAACCAAATGGAGTAAATATGAGAGAGAAATCTCTGTTGAGGACTCTGTTGGCATACTGGCTTTTAACGCCTGGAAAATAGGTATGCAGGTATTGCTGGAAATTGAGAATGAGAACTTTCAAGTAGATACACAAGTACAACGTATCGAAGTCATGGAAGAAATTATGGCCTTTATGATACATACCGTGGATCGGATGGTCTATGAAACCATAGATGATGAAGGGAGGGCAGCTTTAGTAACGATCTATGCAAAAAAACTGGCTGATCATATACAAGATAATGCCCGTGATTTTAGCGGCCCGGGTGATTATCGTACACCCTTCATTGATAAGCTTAACTTGCGTATGCAAGACTATGCCGAGACTAGCTGGAAGAGTGAGACTAATGAACCTGGATTTAATATGGGTCGAGTATTTGCCAACCATATTGCCGAAACATTGGGCCCAAAAGATCGCAAGTGGGCATTAGACTATATCCAGCAAGTGTTAACGCCTGATTTCATGATTACTTATAAAAAAACCATTAAATCAATCGGACTTATTGAAGAAAAACCCGCCCATGACCTTGAAGATAACACTGGGTCGGCTACATGAGTACAAAACTGACTGATGCTCGCATTACCCCAGAAGGACACCTTGATGTTCTTTCGAAAATTGAAGTAGCCAAGCTTTTAGATTCGAGCAAAGGTGGCCTCTATCAGTTATTCCGTAGTTGTTCGCTGGCCGTTCTTAGTCATGGCGATTACACGGATGATGCAAAAGAATTACTTGAACGGCATAAAGCTTTTGATATCCAGGTGATACAGCAGGAACGCGGTATTAAGCTAGAAGTTAAAAATGCACCCGCCAGTGCATTTGTTGACGGAAAAATGATCAGGGGTATTAATGAGCATTTATTCGCAGTGTTACGGGACATCGTTTACGTTAGTGATACCATTATAGACAACCCCAAGTTTGACCTAACAAGCAGTTGTGGCATTACCAATGCTGTTTTTCATATTATGCGTAATGCTGGCATCCTGCAGAAACGAAGCAAACCTCATCTAATCGTGTGTTGGGGTGGACATTCCATCTCGCTGGATGAATATGACTATAGCAAAGAAGTGGGCTATCAATTAGGTTTGCGAGAGTTGGATATTTGCACAGGATGTGGTCCTGGGGCTATGAAAGGGCCGATGAAAGGTGCGACCTTCGGACATGGCAAACAGCGTCTTACTGATGGCCAGTATCTGGGCATTACAGAGCCAGGGATTATTGCAGCCGAATCACCTAATCCGATTGTTAATGATCTTGTCATCTTACCTGATATTGAAAAGCGCTTAGAAGCATTTGTACGTGTGGGACATGGTATTGTAGTATTTCCTGGAGGAGCAGGTACAACCGAAGAAATATTATACATTCTGGGTGTTTTATTGCATCCAGAAAATAAATACCTACCTTTTCCACTTATCTTTTCTGCCCCGGAAAAGTCCAGAGATTACTTCACCCAAATTGATCAGTTTATTGGCCAGACTCTTGGTGAGGAAGCACAACATCGCTATCAGATCATTATAGACAACCCAAAGAAAGTAGCCAAAGAAATGGTTAAAGGAATGAAAAAGGTACGAGATTTCAGACGCAACAATAGCGATGCCTATTATTTTAATTGGCTATTAAAAATTGATAGCGAATTTCAAAAACCGTTTAACCCAAACCACAAAAATATGGCTGAACTTGATCTCAATAAAGATCAGGAAACGCACAAATTAGCTGCTAACTTGCGTAGAGCTTTTTCTGGTATCGTTGCGGGTAATGTAAAGGATGAAGGTATACGTGCCATTGAAAAACACGGCCTGTTTGAACTACAAGGCGACCAAGAAATTATGCAACGTATGGATACACTACTACAGTCATTTGTTGACCAACAAAGAATGAAATTGCCGGGGGTAGAATATCAACCGTGCTACTGTATTATAAAATAAGATCCTCGCTCCTCAAGGGTTTAACCTAGACATTATGTTCCACATCATTCGACAAGCTCAGGATGTTCGTTTCAACTGAGTTTTTTAGGTTCAAGCTTTGTCCGAGCATCCTGAGCTTTGTCGAAGGGTGCGGCGATAAAAGCAAATAATCACAGGTTTAACCCACTACCTTAATTTCCAGCACTACATGGGCATGAGCACATACCCTTTGCTTTAGATGTGATGGAGCTAGGTAGCCGATTAGATTTACCTCTAAACTTGTCTAACACGCTACTACCAATCAGACTTCCTACATTGAGCTGAGTTTTACCAAACTTCCTATCGTAAGTTTTCATCGCGCGCGCCATCTGCTCATTCATTTCTTGTCTTTCAGTTTCATTGGCCTCTATGGCGCGCGTGTGATCGGTGAGAGATCGCTGTGAGTCTCGTAAACCAGTTAATAGTTTAGCCTTTAGCTTCTCCGCTTTGACTCCTTTTATCTTTTTTGACATTCCAGCAATTGTATTTCTTAATTTTTTTTGGTGATATTGCAAAAGTCGTATATTGACACTGATCATTTTTAATCGATCTTCAAAGTACTCAACAAGTTCTTGTTTAGAAGAAAACATATATATCATTAGTTCTTCACGTAGTGCTTTCTTCTTGATGAGATTTTTTTCTTTTTCCAATTGTTCTTCTTTAAATCTCTGTTTTCTAATATCACTAGACTCTACTTGATTGATAGTCATTCCGTTTTTTGCGTTTAACACATCATGTCCATATTGTGCTTCAGAGGGTGGAATAATTTCGGAATAGTGTACTTTGCCTTTTTTGTCGACCCATCTATACGTTTTCGCATGAACGAGACTAGCAAAAACAATAATACTTAGTACTATTGAAACTCCTATTACTCTTTTTTG
Source organism: uncultured Thiothrix sp. (assembly GCA_964506085.1). Taxonomy (GTDB): domain Bacteria; phylum Pseudomonadota; class Gammaproteobacteria; order Thiotrichales; family Thiotrichaceae; genus HyVt-477. The sequence goes on from CAZDMX010000097.1 coordinate 5,107, forward strand.
TTTATGCATTCTTATCATTTGAAACTTTATTATTCTTATTATTTGTTTTCACAATTTTGCTTAACTAAAAGCCCCATGCTTAGAAAGCATCAGAATGGGTTGTATTTAACCTATCTTTAGAATCCATGGCGGGTCAATGCTATGAAACTAAAACACCCTCTCCCTTTTGGAGGGTGTCGCAAAAGCTACGATTGTAGGTTGTGGGTGACGTAGGAACCCCAACAAAACCGTATCATGCTGGGTTCGTGCCTCACCCACAACCTACAAAAATCTACTTTTTTAGACATCCCACTTAGAGGTTAGAAGGACTTTTCTGGATGGCACTATGTTAGGTGAAATTCTAAAATAGTGTACACCACGCCCTCTATTGAACTATTTTAAAGCTCAATGCACAATCATTCTCTGATATCTGGTATATGAGGGTTATAGGGTTATAGGGTTATAGGGTTTAGTCTGCATTTTATGCATCAGCTAGGCTTGCCATATTTTTTAATCAAGGTATCAACAAACTTTTGAAACTCTGTGGCACTCATCTCTTTTTTATTTTTATAAAATAACCGTCTCTCCTCAGCAGTCAATTTATTATTAAACCAACTTTTGTAAGAATTTAAACCATTGATTATTCTGCCAGATTGTTTAAGGAGAGTGGTTTGTTTAGCTTCGCTGTAGTCATTCCACTTAAATTTATGAGACTGCAACACATCTTTTTGAATCGAACTTAAATCATTCCATTCTAGATAAGCTGCCTGAGATATATTTAATGATAAAGAAAATACGAGGGGAACTGTACACAAAACGATTTTTTTGCGTATATTCATAATAACACTCCTTGTTATTGAATTGAGAAGTAAAACCATCCTCATCCTAAGGTATGGTAGTTTTAGGTGGTTTGACGGAAAGAACTTACCCATGTTGTGCCGAATGGGTAAGTTCATTTCGTCAAATTACCTAAGGAATCCTATTAGCAGAATCCCTTAACAATATCAGTAGATAATACGCTCTAACTGTCTATTCCGTAGTGATCAAAAAGCCAGTTGTATATTTCAATCTCTTCCTTAGTGTCTTTATGAGCATTTAACGTATTGATGCTTCCTTGGTTGACCTCCGGTAACAAAGATGAAATTTCTTTGTTAGATGTGGCCTGATCTTGCATATTCAGTGCAACTAAGGAGGTTAGTGTAAATACTGCAGCCAATACAGCACCAGAAAGTGCCATCCGTCCATAATCACTAAAACGGGTACTACTTTTTAATAACCCACGATCAATCGCATGGAATCGAGCTTGAGTCAGCCGACTTCGAATCGGAAAACCAAGTGTGCCCACTTGCTCATCAAGTACTTTTTTCATATCCTCAAGCAGGGCTTTGTCTTCATCTGATCTATTCATTGTTTGTATCTCCCCAAATATATACGGCTTTGATATCGCTATGTCATATTGATACAAAATCCTTTTAAAATACCAAGCCTCCATACGATGGTTTTTCAAGTTCCTTACGCAAGCGATGTACGGCTCTTGAGAAATGAGTTTTAACACTTCCTTCAGAACATCCCATAATTTTTGCTGTTTCAGCAACGCTAAAACCTTCCCACAACCTAAGGGTTATAGCTTGTTGTTGTCGTAGTGCCAGTTGATCTATAGCAGCTAGCAATTCCCTGCTTTGCTGTTCGCCAATCAAAGCATGTTCCGGCTCTCTGACAGACGTTTGACGCACCGTTTCTTCAATATTAAAGTTTTCATTATTCCCTTTATTATTGAAAAAAACTCGCCAACGGTTACGCACAGATTCACGGCGATACCAATCATTGATCTTGTTATGCAAAATTCGGTAAAAATATTTTGGCCATTCATCCTTGTTGAGATGAGAATATTTCTGTACCAATTTAAACATGGCATCTTGGACAATATCCAATGCCTCTTCTTCCTGATTGGTAGCAAAACGTGCCATTACAAAAGCACGCTGCTCTACACTTTTCAAGAAAGTATCCATATCTACAGTTGAATTCAGTATCAGCTCCTTAGCCCCGGAAATTAACAACTTACAAATAATGAATATTTGAAAGACTATTTATTCCTATTTCTGGTTATTAGATTGCTGTGATTATAGTCAACATATGGATTAATTATTGGCTAATTATGTGTATATTATGATCAGATCATTCAAGTTATAAGACAAAATGGTAATCTGAACTACCCTTTATCAACAATTGATATATTCCTGACGTTTTATTACTGGTTACGTTGACATTTACAACCTAATGTTAGTCATGATGATGTAACGATGAATAATATTGCTAAACTCTTCATCAATTTCTAGGAGAAGGGACAAATCGAATCAATCCATATGCAACCAACTAACTGCCTGTCTTGTTTAAAAATAATATAGACAGAGCCATGAAATAAAATTAAAGCTGTATTATCATTAT
>CAZDMX010000098.1:0-7405 GCA_964506085.1 uncultured Thiothrix sp.
GCGACTACCATATCAACGAAATGTTCCAGACTTTTATCGGTTTGATTACGCCACGCAGCTCCCATACAAAAGCGTGTTGCGCCGCTGTCTTTAGCTTCTTGTGCCGCAGTAATAACCTCATCTAAAGGTAGTAGTCTTTCACGTTCAAGACCGGTATCATTTCTGGCGCTTTGTGAGCAATACGAACAGTCTTCTGGACATGCCCCTGTTTTGATACTTAGCAAGGTGCTAACTTGAACCGTGTTAGGTTCAAAGTTTTGTCGGTGTATTGTGTGAGCTTGATATAACAAATCATTAAGAGGCAGTGAAAACAATGCTTCTATTTCTGTAATATCCCAGTTTGTGCGTATTTTTGACATTCTTTATCCTTGCTTGTTAATTTCAGCGTCGTACCATTCTTCTTTGTGTGCTTTAAAAATTTGCATCAACGCTAGAGGAACGACGCCTAGTACTGCCACTGCCCACAACGCCCACCAGTATTCTGTAAAAAACTCTTTAGGTGCAAAGGTCAACACCGGGACAGATAAACCCGCCAAGGTGTAATATATGTAAGCCGCGTGTTGAGTATAATAACCCACTCGTGGGTTGGGGTGATGACGGTACATAGCATAAACAAACATGGATGCGCCAAACCAAAATATAAACAACGGAAAAGGAATCAATACCGCAGCTATAGTACCAAAATTAAAGACTTTAGCAGCAAAACGTGATTGTTTTGCTGTTATTATATTGTCACCCTCTTTTTTCATCATAAAATTCTCAGTTAGACATCATGTAGAGTGGTTCTATTGGGCAGCAATAGCGTAATGAAACAAGGAGTTAATGGTTGATCCTGATGAATTTTTCATATAGCGAGTCCGTTCAATACTTAGCTGAGCTTTAGCGAAACTTAGAAGCTTCAGCAGCATTGCTCTACATGCTGAAGCACTTTCACTCTAGTAAGTGAAGATGAGTATTATCTCCTGCTAATTTGTTATTGGAGCATATCAGAAATAGCTAATAAAGTTTCTTCGAGTACGTACTTAATGACCCTGCATAATCCAAATAAAGAGACTATTCGAAGAATTTGCTCAATATTCAAATGTGAAAAATGTTGGTTACTCAATGAAGAAAAACAGTTATCACTGTTGATCTACTTAGCGACTGAAAAGCTTGTACCTTTTAAAGTCGAGCTTGAATCTTGGACCGGTAGTACATTCGATATATATAACCTGAATTCTGAAAATAGTAAGATAGCATCGATCAAGCAATTAGGTGAGCAGCTGCTCCCTGTTGACAAAGAAAAACCACTTGAAGACATCGAGAAACGACGTAAACACACGCACAAAAAAGCCGACTAATAAGTCGGCTTTTTTCGCACATCATGACTCAAGCATGAATAAGCATTCTTTATGCAGCCTCACTATCTTCTTGAGGACGATCTACAAGCTCGACATAAGCCATAGGTGCACTATCACCAGCACGGAACCCGCACTTGATAATACGTAGATACCCGCCTGGACGATCTTGATAACGTGGGCCTAGCTCAGTAAATAACTTCGCAGTCACTTCATCATCTCTTAAGCGTGCAAATACGATACGACGATTATGTACTGAATCCACTTTACCACGAGTGATAAGTGGCTCAGCTACGCGCCGTAGTTCTTTAGCTTTAGCAACTGTGGTTTTGATAGCTTCATAACGTAGTAATGAAACAGTAAGTGCTTGTAAAGTAGCTTTACGATGACTGCTGTTACGACTAAGTTGTCTACCTATTTTACGATGACGCATTGTTCTAACCTATAATTCTTAATGGTTTTTAGTTGGGCAAGTACGGACTAGCTAGCTTCTTTTTCTTCTAAAGAAACAGGAGGCCAAGTATCAAGTTTAGTACCTAGAGTAAAGCCTCTAGTACCCAGAATATCTTTAATCTCTGTAAGCGACTTTTTACCTAGATTCGGTGTTTTAAGTAATTCAGTCTCTGTCTTCTGTACCAAGTCACCAATATAGTAAACTTGTTCAGCTTTAAGACAATTTGCAGAACGAACCGTTAATTCAAGATCATCGACAGGGCGTAGTAGCTCAGGATCAATCTCTGGTTCTTTCTCTTCTTCAACTTCAGGTTCTTCAATCGTTAGGTTAAAGAATACTGCTAGTTGATTTTGTATAATTTGTGCAGCCATTGAAATAGCTTCTTCTGGTTCCACAGAACCATCAGTTTCAAGTTCAAGAATTAACTTGTCCATGTCCGAACGTTCACCTGCACGAGCACTATCAACGTTATATAAAACTCGTCTGATAGGGCTGTAGCTAGCATCTAATATTAAAGTACCGACCGGTAACTCAGGAGCATCAGGCCCACGGCGCATAGTGACCGGCTGGTAGCCTCTTCCGGTCGTAACCGTAAGCGTCATTTCAATAGATGCATCTGTTGTTATTGTTGCAATCACATGATCAGGGTCGATAATTTCAACATCATGATCAAGTGCGATATCACCCGCAGTGACAACTCCAGGGCCTTGCTTGTTTAAAGAAAGAGTGACTTCTTCTTTCGCATTCAAGCGAATAGCCAACTCTTTAAGGTTCAATAGGATATCAATAACATCTTCCTGAACACCCTCTAAAGACTCATACTCATGCTTCACACCTGTAATTTGAACTTCGGTTACAGAAGCTCCAGGGATAGATGAGAGCAGGATGCGGCGAAAGGCATTGCCCAGTGTATGACCAAAACCACGCTCAAGCGGCTCTAAAATGATCTTAGATGCATTTGCGCCTAGTTCTTTTATGTCAATTTTATGTGGCTTTAATAAATCCATTGCATTTGCCATAGCTTTACTGATCCGGTTGTAGGTTACGTTTCTTTAGCTGTTTAGCTCGTTACTTTTGCGCTTTGTTTTTTTACTTGGAATACAATTCGACGATGAGTGACTCGTTGATTTCAGCAGGTAACTCACTACGTTCTGGAATAGTTTTATAAGTGCCTTCAAGTTTTTTACCGTCTACTTCAACCCACTCAGGGAATCCAATTTGCTCCATAATAGCCATTGAATCAACAATACGAGCCTGTTTCTTAGACTTCTCACGAATAGCAACAATGTCACCCGCTTGTACTTGAAAGGACGCAATATTCACACACTGCCCATTAACTGTGATTGCTTTATGGCTTACGAGCTGACGACACTCAGCGCGAGTGACACCGTATCCCATTCTGTAAACAACATTATCAAGACGAGACTCTAATAGTGATAATAAATTCTCACCTGTTGAACCTTTTTGACGTGCAGCACGTTTGAAGTAGTTACGGAATTGCTTCTCAAGTACACCGTACATACGCTTTACTTTTTGCTTTTCACGAAGCTGGATTGCATAGTCGGTTAGACGAACACGAGCATCACCATGAACGCCTGGTACCTTGTCCATCTTACATTTATTTTCTAATGACGTTCCACGACCCTTTAGGTAAAGATCCGTTCCTTCACGACGCATAAGTTTACAAGTGGGTCCAGTATATCTAGCCATAATATTTTTCTCTGCTATTCCTTATGCCGGTCTACACGCGACGCTTTTTAGGAGGACGACAACCATTATGTGGAATGGGTGTAACATCAATAATGTTTCCAATCTTGAAACCAACATTGTTCAATGAACGAACAGCTGATTCACGTCCAGGGCCAGGCCCTTTGATCATAACGTCAAGATTTTTCATACCAAAAGCTTTAACAGCTTCACCCGCTTTTTCTGCAGCAACCTGTGCAGCAAAAGGCGTACTTTTACGAGAACCACGGAAACCTGATCCGCCTGCTGTAGCCCATGCTAATGCATTGCCTTGGCGGTCTGTGATAGTCACGATAGTGTTGTTAAAAGTAGCATGCACATGTGCAATACCGTCTGATATAGACTTTTTAACTTTTTTAGTTTTAGCGGGCTGATTGGCCATTTCTAAGTCCTGGTTTTATTTTAGCGGATGGGTTTACGTGGACCCTTACGAGTCCTTGAATTATTTTTGGTACGTTGTCCACGTAGTGGAAGACCACGACGATGACGAATACCTCTATAACAACCCAAATCCATTAGACGTTTTATATTCATGGAGACTTCACGACGAAGATCACCTTCTACAATAAACTTTCCGACTTCTTTACGAACACGTTCTACTTCGTCTTCAGATAGGTCGCGAATCTTAGTTGCAGGGTCTATTTTTGCAGCCACACAAATTTGAGCTGAACGGGTGCGACCGATTCCAAATATGGAAGTGAGTCCTATAACCGCGTGCTTATGTACCGGAATGTTGATACCCGCTATACGAGCCATTACAGTTTCTCCATAATATTGTCGAAAAGGCGGGCAAAGATACCCGACTTATCAAAATTAATCAAATATAAATTTATCATACCGAGGATTATCCTTGGCGTTGTTTATGACGTGGATCTGTACAGATAATTCTAACAACACCTTTGCGTCTAATGACCTTACAGTTACGACAGATTTTTTTTACTGATGCACGAACTTTCATGCTATATACCTCTATTTATTTCTTCTTGCCTGATTTGAAATTAGCTTTCTTCATCAAACCTTCATATTTATGTGACATTGTATGAGCTTGTAGCTGAGCTAGGAAGTCCATAACTACAATAACGATAATCAATAAAGATGTACCACCAAAGTAAAAAGGAACATTCCAACCTAGTATTAAAAACTCAGGTAACAAACAAACTAAAGTAATATAAATTGCACCCACAGCTGTTAAGCGTGTCATGACTCCATCAATATACTGTGCTGTTTGTTTTCCTGGGCGAATACCGGGGATAAATGCGCCAGATTTCTTTAAGTTATCCGCAGTTTCTCTGGAGTTAAATACCAAAGCTGTATAGAAGAACGTAAAGAATATAATGGCCAGTGCGTAAAACAATACATACAGGGGCTGACCCGGCTGTAGCATGTTTACGAACTGACTTAATGTACCTGTACCATCTCCACTTGCCCATTTTCCTAATGTGGCAGGGAAAAGAATAATACTTGATGCAAATATAGGAGGGATAACACCCGCCATATTTAATTTCAAGGGCAAGAAGCTAGACTGACCCTTCATCATTTTTCTGCCTTGCTGACGATTCGCGTAGTTAATGGTAATTCTACGTTGTGCTCGTTCAACAAAAACAACGAATGCCGTGACCGAAAGTGCCAGAATGATAAGCACTAACACCACACCACCGGATATCTCACCATTTCTTGCTAGTTCTAGCGTTCCACCGATAGCGGAGGGTAGTCCAGCCACAATACCTGCAAATATAATCAGTGAGATTCCATTACCAATACCACGTTCAGTAATCTGCTCACCTAACCACATCAGGAACAAGGTTCCCGTAACCAAACTAACAACGGTAGTTACGATAAAACTCGTACCCGGATAGAGTGCAATTCCTTGACCACCAAATGCTGTGGCAATACCAAGACTTTGAAACAACGCTAATCCAACAGTACCATATCGAGTATATTGGGTGATTTTACGCTTTCCTGCTTCACCTTCTTTACTCAGTTGTTCAAAATGAGGCACCGTCTTTGTCATCAACTGAACAATAATTGATGCGGATATATAAGGCATAATACCCAAAGCAAATAAACTGAATCGCTCTAGTGCACCACCCGAAAACATATTAAAGACACCGAGTATCGTGCCACTATTATCACCAAAGAAGCTCGCCATGGCCTCAGGGTTCACCCCTGGAACAGGTATAAATGTACCTATCCTATAAACAACCAACGCAAGTATAACGAAGATGAGACGTTGCTTTATTTCAGCAAAATTTCCCATCGATCCTAACTTACCCGCAGTTTTTTGATTGGCCACTGTCTATGTTCTCTTCTTATTCTTCAATCTTTCCGCCAGCTGCTTCAATTGCAGCTTTAGCACCAGCAGTAACTTTTAAACCTTTAACGGTTACTGCCTTTTTTAACTCGCCTGAAAGTATGACTTTGGCTTTCTTGATTTTATGACCAATAATACCCGCTTCCTTGAGTACATCTAGATCAATGACATCTGCTTCAACAGAAGACAGTTCATTCAAACGTATTTCAGTTGAGTATTGCTTTTTGCGTGACGAAAAACCCACTTTAGGCAAACGCCGTTGCAAAGGCATCTGGCCACCTTCAAATCCGCTCTTGTGGAAACCACCAGAACGAGACTTTTGACCTTTATGACCGCGTCCACACGTTTTTCCCGTGCCTGAGCCAATACCACGACCTACACGCTTACGGTCTTTTGTACTGCCATCAGCAGGACTCAAAGTATTCATTTTCATGCTTGTGCTTTTCATAGCTACGCTTCCTCGACCTTTAACATGTAGTTGATCTTATTGATCATGCCACGGTTTTCAGGTGTATCAATGACCTCAACAGAGTTGTGCATCTTACGAATACCAAGGCCTGCCGCACACGCCTTATGGCTTTTTAAACGACCGTTCATACTACGAACCAGCGTTAATTTTAATTTCTTGTCAGCCATCTGTTCTTATCCTCTAATCTGTTCCACAGACTTGCCGCGTTTAGCTGCAATCATCTCTGGAGATTTCATTTCGGCTAAACCTTTAATAGTCGCACGAACAACATTGATTGGGTTACGAGTACCGTTACACTTAGACAGTACATTTTTGATACCCACTACTTCAAATACTGCTCGCATCGGACCACCAGCAATGATTCCCGTACCTTCTGATGCCGGCTGCATGTAAACTTTAGCTGCACCTAGACGCGCATTAATAGGGTATTGTAATGTGTCACCATCAAGTGCCACATCAACCATATTTTTACGTGCCTTTTCCATGGCTTTTTGAATAGCAATAGGAACTTCACGTGCCTTGCCATAGCCGATACCGACTCTACCTTTACCATCACCAACGACCGTAAGAGCGGTAAATCCGAAAATTCGTCCGCCTTTTACAACTTTGGCTACACGATTCACATGTACCAGTTTTTCGATTAGGCCATCTGCCGCCTTTTCTCTATTCTCTTGCTTTGCCATGATTAATCTTTAGACCTTTTTAAAACTGGAGACCAGATGCGCGAGCAGCATCAGCTAATGCACTAACACGACCGTGGTATTTGTAACCGGAACGATCAAATGCAACGGACTCAATACCTTTTGCTTTAGCACGTTCTGCAATCGCTTTACCGACAGCCTTCGCTGCGTCAGTATTCCCTGAATATTTAACTTCAGTGCGTATATCTTTATCCAAAGTAGAAGCAGATGCTATAACACTACCTCCATCTGGAGAGATAATCTGAGCGTAGATATGACGAGAAGTACGGCTGATACAAAGACGGGTTACACCCCTCTCACGCATCTTGAAACGTGCTTTCTTGCCTCTACGGATTCTTGCGTCTTTTTTATTCATCTCAAAACCTACTTCTTCTTGGCTTCTTTACG
>CAZDMX010000099.1:0-7400 GCA_964506085.1 uncultured Thiothrix sp.
GTTATGGTGATATTACTGTAGAGCAAGAAGTACTTGGGGAGAAGTATATTAAACGGTATATCTTGCTCAAGAAGAATGAGTTCTTTAGTTCCACAGAGTTAATTGAACAGCAACAACTGTTACAAAGCAGCGGCTATTATTCATCAGTTAGCATTCAGGCCGACTACGATAACGCAAAACAAGCTGTCATCCCGATAAAAATTATACTAACCAAAAAGAAGAGAAATCATTACCGTCTAGCCTTGGGTTTCGGTACCGATACGGGTTTTCGTAGTAAAGCCAGCTTAGACAGACGCTGGACTGGGTCGGGGGGTAAGAAGCTTAATATTGCTTTGGGTCTTTCACAACGCATCAATGAGATTACTACGCAACTGCTGGTGCCGAAAACGGATCCTCAGAAAAATAACTTACTGTATAGCGTGGGTATTAAGACAGAGGATAATGACGATGTTCGTAGTGAAAGCCTAAAAATAGGCGTTACATCAACGAGTTTCATTAGCAGTGATTGGCAGCGGAACCTATCATTAACTCACTTATCAGATAAGACACAAGTAGAAGGAGAATCAGCGAGCAGGTCTAGTTTGACGCTATTAGGTATCAAGTTAGCAAAAGTTAAAGCTGAGAATAGAATTTTCCCGAAAAAGGGCTGGCGATTGCGATTTGAAGCCGAGGGTGCTGTTGACAAGTTGTTGAGCGATGCCACGGTTCTACAACTTCGTGCTCACGGTAAATATATCACAAAGCTTGGTAAAGGACGCTTATTATTGAGAACAGATTTGGGAGTCACTTTTGGAGATAGATTGGATAATTTGCCAAAAGATTTGCGCTTCTTTGCGGGTGGAATTAACAGCATCAGAGGGTTTGGTTACGAGTCATTAGGAGAACTCAATAGCGAAGATAAAGTTATCGGTGGTAAAAAACTAATAGAAGCCAGTATTGAATATGAATACCCGGTTTATGATAAATGGGCGATAGCGGGTTTTATCGATGCAGGTAATGCCTTTGATGATATTAACACTAGCGCAATAAAAGTGGGGGTTGGGCTGGGAGCCAGATGGAGTTCGCCTATAGGTCCTGTGCGTCTCGATTTCGGTGTGCCGAGTAATCATCTTTCTGATCTTCATTTGCATCTAAGTATAGGGCCTGACCTGTGAAGCCTCACCACCGCATTGCGGATCTATTTTCAATTTTTATATTGCTAATTCTTGTGTTGCTTTTTCTTATAGTGTCTCCTTTGGGCTTGCGCATGTTAGCCAGTTTAGGGAATGCGACAGATATAGGTTTGGAAATTCGGGGTGTGAGTGGCACCTTTTTGCAGGGTGTAAGAATGGAATCTTTAACCTGGACAGACAAAAAAATCAGTATTGAGCTAACTAATATAAAACTTAATTTCAAAAAAACCATTTACCGTGATGATGTGTATAACATCCAGAAACTATCGGCTTCTGCATTGAACATCTATATCCCTGCTAAAGATCCTGCGGATACAGATGATGAGCATATTGTCATCCCGAATATTCCCATACCCCTCAATATGGTTGCTGATCTTGTACAGCTTGATACTTTGAGAATCGTCAGAGATCGGAAGGAATTGCTCTTTAAAATTGATGATATGAAAGTTAGCAAAGTCTCAATTATTAACAATCAATTACTAGCAAAAAATGCACAGGCATCTCCTCTTATTTGGGGGTCCCCATTAGTTGCTTCAGTAGATGATGTCGCTCTCGATTTCAACCAGCCTCATGAGATGAGTGGTAAAGGTAAGTTGAAGTATTCACATCTACAAACAGGGGATTTCTCAGGGGATGTGGTCATTGGGGGAACCTTGACAAACTATACGGCTGAGGGAGATATTCAGTGGGATGAAAGAATACTTGGCGAAAGTCGTGTGCATATTAAAGGTAGTGGAGATTATCACAAGGCTAGCTTTTCTTCCGTACAGTTGGAACACTCTGAAGGTAGTTTTCAAGCACAGGGGGATATTGCCTGGATAGATAAATTCTCTTGGAAGGCTAATATTCACGGTAAAGATGTTTCTTCCCACAAATATTACCCGAAATGGGCTGCAGTGGTAGATTTAGAGCTAAATACCATGGGGAAATATGTCTATAAGGATAAACAATGGGCGCTAGATATTGATCTAAAATCCATGAAGGGTGAAGTGGATGGTTATCCGATTGAAGCAAAAGGCTTAATTACATTAAGAGATAGTATTTTACGAGCGAAAAAGCTGTCGGTAAAAACGGACAAGAATCGACTCTTTCTGGAAGGTAAGATCACTGAACCCTTTAAGCTTGATTGGGAGGTGAATGCAAAAAATATTGGGCAGTTGATACCTGGCTATAGCGGAAGTGTCGTTGGCAAGGGTATAGCAAGAGGCACAACCATTGAACCTACGGGTAGTGGTCAATTAAAAATAAGAAACTTTAAAGGCGAAGGAGTGTTTATTGATCATGCAGATATAGATTTGCAGGCAGGCGCAAACAATAATCTTTTATCCGGCAAGGTAAAAGTAATAGTAAAAAACGCCCAATTTGAAAACTATAAAATAGGATCCGCAGATATTCTTTTCAGCGGTGGTGGTGCTCAAGGTGGTTTATTAGCTGGAAAGGGAAAAGCTAAAATCAGGAATTTTCAGTTTCATGATTTTAAGGTTGCGGTTGCGGATATTGATTTTGATGGAAAAGAGAAGACCTCGTTTCTTGAAGGTAAAGGCAGTGTGAGACTTCAGCAGATAAGCTCAAGAACGATGGGGTTGGCATCAGCAAAGATTGATTTCGATGGTAGTGAAAAGTTCTTGAACTTAAAAGGCAATGTTAAGAAGTTAAAAGTAGCAGGGCAAATAATTGATAGTGCACAGCTCGATACGAAAGGTACGATAGAAAATCATCACATTAAATTATTAGGGAAAAGTAAACAGGGTGATTTTGTCGTCAATGGCAAGGGTGGTTGGGTTGACTCAAAATGGACAGGAACAATCCATAAAATAAAGGTTACCAATACCGAGACAGGAAACTGGCTACTGAAAAAACCCGTCAACATAGCGGCAGCAAGTGATTCCTTTTCGGGTACAGAAATATGTATTGAGAACCCAAAGCGGGGACAGCTTTGTACGAATACACAATGGAATTCAGCACGAGGTTTTTCGGGTAAAGGAAAGTTAATACGTGTTCCCTTGTCACAATTCAAACCATGGTTGCCCGATAATATTGACCTGCCAGGGGTCGTCAATGGGACTTTTGATATCAAACAAAAACAACAGGGTCTTATTGGTGACGCAACATTCCGTTTACCTGATGGTGTTGTTTTGCTGGAAAATGAAAAGGGCGAAAAAGAAAAGTTCGCTTATCGTGATGGCCAAGTAAATGTGCAGTTTAAAGGTAAAAAAATAGAAACTAATATCAGTATTCAATTGGATAAGCGCGGTAAATTTACCAGTCAATCTGTCGTCACTTGGGTTCCTGAAACATATCAACATCGTATAAAAGGTGAAGCTAGATTTGAAGTTGCCGACTTGAAGTGGGCAGAAGAGTTTTTTCCTGATGTCGCTAAATTAAGAGGAACATTTAATAGTCGTATTAGATTTCAGGGCTTGCTGGCAAAACCAAAATACAGTGGAGAAATTGAATTAAAGAATGGGCAATTTAGTATTCCGGATACGGGTACGCATTTATCTAATATCACCCTGCTTATTCGGACGACTAAGCCTAATCAGGCTGTTATCAGTGGCTCTTTAAATACAGGAGGAAGTCTGTTAAAAATTGATGGCAATATGAAGATTAATAAACTCAACGATTGGCTAGCAGAACTTAAGATAAAGGGTAAAAATTTACAGTTTATGAATACTCATGAGGTGCAAGCTTTTGCTTCTCCCGATTTGCATATGAAGGTGACGCCTGGGTTAGTCACCGTTAAAGGTAGTTTTCATATTCCTAAAGCACGAATTAAACTGTCAGAGCTTCCTGAGACTGCTATCTATGAATCAGATGATGTGGTTTTTGCCCACGACAAAAATAAAGGCAAACAAGAAAAGCCTCTGCGTATTCAACCTAATGTTTCTATTTCATTAGGCAATGATATTACCTTTGATGGTTTTGGTCTGAAGGCGAAGCTAACCGGAAAGTTCCATATTCGAAATAATCGAAATGCCATCGTGTCACAGGGTACTTTGAGGATCAATGATGGAGAATATAGGGCTTATGGACAACGTCTAACCATAGAACATGGCGTATTGGTTTTTCATGGGCCTGTTCATAACCCTGGTTTGGATATACGTGCCACGCGCAGTATTGATGGTGATGATATTAAGGTCGGTATTAATCTGGCAGGTACCTTGCAAAAACCTAAATCATCAATCTTTTCTGATCCGCCACAGTCGGAGAGTGATGCGCTAAGTTATCTTATTACCGGACAAAGCCTATCTGAAACATCAGGGGATCAAACGCAGTTACTACTTCAGGCTGTCAGAACTCTGGGTATCAACAGTGGGAGTACCATGCTAAATCGTATTGGTGGAAAGGTGGGGCTTGATGACCTTAATATTATTACTTACGCTGATTACAAAAAAAATAAGCTTCAGCTAGGTAAACGACTAGGGCCAAATTTATATATCCGCTACATTACCGGACTCTTTGATACCTTCAACAAAATAGCCGTTGATTATAAGTTGGGAAGCAAGTGGTCACTACAGGCCGAGTCTGGTGAGGAGCAAGGTATAGACTTTATTTATAATATTGATACCAATTGATTAGTTACTTCCCGAAAGGACAGCCGCCCCTCCTAGAGTCTGTTCTGTTTTCTATTTAAGCTCTAATTTAGCAACATTGGTATTATCTTGCCAAGAGTCGCCATAATCATAATCATAGCCATAGCCTGATTTTTTGTCTTCTCGTGCTTTTGTTAAAACAAAACCGATCACATTGCCATAACCCATGTTGAGGCGCTCAATGGCTCCGAGAACATGTTTCTTTTCGGTTTCATGGCTAGCAACAACAAATAAGGTGGCTGTAGATCTATTTGATAAGACTAGTGCATCGGCAAGTCCCATTACAGGTGGAGAATCAATGATGACCAGATCATAGGAGTCTGCTGCTTGTTTGAGCAAATCAAGCATCGCATTACTTGAAAGGAAGTCTGCAGGATTTGCAGTAAAAGAACCCGCAGTGATTGCAGTCAAACCAGGGATTTGTGTGTCAGATTCAATTGCATTGATACCTACTTCCTGACTTATATAATTACTTAGTCCGACTGTATTAGACAGTTTCAAATACTTATGTATTGAGGGCTTGCGCAAGTCAGCATCAATGATCAGCACTGACTTACCCGCTTGAGCGAATACGATAGCTAAATTGATAGCAGTATTGCTTTTACCTTCTCCTGAGCTTGAGCTGGTTAGGTGGAGAAGCTTGGGGACACCTTCCGGTGTGGCAAATAGCATATTGGTTCGTAGCGATCTGAAAGCCTCTGCAATCGCAGAGGAGGTCTGTTCAGTCACCAGAACAGCTTTACGTTGGTTCTTTTTTTGTCCGGCAACTTTGACGTTAGGAAAGATGCCAAGTACGGGAAGATTCGTTAGCTTTTTAAGGTCTTCAACACTTTTGATTCGATCATCTGCGTGTTCAAGAAGTAAAGCAAGCAAGCTCCCGGTTAACAGCCCTAAAAAAATTCCAATAATTAAATTAAGTTTGGTATTGGGTTTAAATTTAGTGAAAGGGTCGTAGGCGCTATCAACTATCGAAACATTATTGGTGCCAATACCTCCAGCAACACCGACTTCTTTCATTCGTTGCAATAGCCCTTCATAAAGCTCTCTGTTAGTTTGAACTTCCCGCTGTAATGTGTTGTGACCCAAACTACGGTCACGAGAATCTAAAAGACGAGCTTTTTCTCGGCCTAGCTCAATTTTTAGCTCTTTTTCTCTCTGTTGGGACGCAATCATTTGCGCTTTCAAATCTTCATGGGCTCCAGACTTTACTAATTTTAACTCTCTATTTAAACTAGCTTGAGTAGTACGAATCTGGTTTTGTATTTCGCGCATTAATGGATAGCCAGGTTTATAAACCTGTAAGCTTTCTTGATACTTAGTGCGTAAGCGCTGTAAATCTGATTTTAGGTTTTGTACTACCAGATTATCTAGGGAACGCATAGTGCCAGATGTGTTTCTACGTTGTCGATAGTCGGCCACAGCTTCAATACGCGCTTTCTTCGCTTCAGCGTAGGCAATATTGATAACTTCTAAACTACCGGCAATTAACGATTTAGTGCTGCCCGTATTTATAATGCCCTTCTCTCGTTCATGTTTTACCAGTCGGGCTTCTGATTCTTGTAGTCTGCTTTTAACTAGAACCAGTTGCTCTCTAAGTAACTTCTTCGCATCTTCAGCCGCATTGATTCTGCCATCTATATTCATTTGTATATAGCTGGTTGCCAGACTATTAACAATAGCGGAGGCAAGTTTAGGATCTTTAGCCTGATAATAGATGTTTACTAAGTGTGACTTGCCTACGGGTTCAATCGACAGACCATCAAGAAAAGCGAGTTCTGTAGGGCGTATATTGGCTTGTTCAGCACCTCCCACGGAATTGCTTCCTTTCTTTGATTTTATTTTTTCTTTTATCTCAGCAATAAAATCAGCATAAAAAGGTTTTACTTTTTTATCATCTTCTGCGTTCATTAATGTGCTTTCAAGGTCTAGGCTGTCAATGACGCGGCGTGCCAGAGTGCGACTTTTTAGGAGCTTATACTGCGTTTGCATAAAGTCTTTAGATTCTTGATAGCCGTAACCTTTTTTTGTTGAAACACCGAAATCAATGATTTGCTTATTATCTGAATCAATTTTTATCGTAGCTTGGGCGCGATAAACCGGAGTCATTGAGAGTGAAATTAATAACGAGATAAGCGCTAGTAAACCGGTAATACCTACTATAAACCATTTTCTGCGCACAAGAGACGCTAATAAATCTCTAACATCCGAGTCATTGTTGCTTCCGGTTGGGGGTTGGGTTGAGTAATGGTCCGCGTGTTGAGGTTGATTGTTAACAGGGTAAATTGATGTGGTTGAAGCACTATTGTCTAGAGCTATAATGTGGGTATCTCGTTGTAATTTCATTAGTTTGCAAACCTTACATTATCGCAATGTTTTTTAGAATCCGCCTAAGTTAAAAGGCACGATTATGGTAAGCACGCTATGTGAGTGTTACCATAATGATAGTAGTACATTTTATAGCAGTACTATCACTATTTCATATTAATACGATGAGTTGTATTAGGGAATTCTAATGGAGCATTATTTACGAGAGTTTAACAATTTGCTAATTAATATCAAGTTTTCAAAGACAAAGTAGATACTAGGAGCTTGTCCGAGAACAGTGAGCCTACTGCGGAAAAGCTGAATTTGACTA
>CAZDMX010000100.1:0-7359 GCA_964506085.1 uncultured Thiothrix sp.
GTGTAGTAATAACCGTTCCAGCTTATTTTGACGAAGCCCAGCGCGAAGCCACCCGTGATGCTGCAAAGCTTGCAAATCTAAATGTCTATCGTCTTATCAATGAGCCCACTGCTGCTGCAATAGCATATGGGTTGGATAAGAAAGCAGAAGGCATTATCGCTGTTTATGATTTGGGTGGTGGCACTTTCGATGTCTCCATCTTACGCTTAAGCAAAGGTGTGTTTGAGGTGCTGGCAACGGGCGGTAATTCAGCCCTTGGTGGTGATGATTTCGACCATGCCATAGCTCAATGGGTTTTGGAGCAGGCTCAACTTGAAAACACAGATGACCCTGCACTTTTGAGGCGGGCTCTTATTACCGCACGCGAAGCAAAAGAAGCCTTGACCGAGCAGCAGCAAACAGATATTAGTCTGGGTGAATGGAACGGTAGTCTTGATAAAGCCACATTCAATAGTCTCATTGAAGCACTCGTCAAAAAGACGCTAATGGCGTGTCGAAGGGCGTTACGCGATGCTGATTTGCAGAAAGAAGATATTGTCGATGTCGTTATGGTAGGTGGTTCAACACGCGTACCGTATGTACGAGAAAAAGTGGCGGACTTTTTTGAAAAAGAGCCATTGGTTGATATAGATCCTGATTGTGTAGTGGCTATTGGCGCGGCACAGCAAGCGGATGTGTTAGCCGGTAACAAACCCGATGATGCCATGTTGTTGCTGGATGTGATTCCATTGTCATTAGGTCTGGAAATGATGGGAGGCTTGGTTGAAAAAATAATCTCCCGAAATACGACTATCCCGATCACTCGTGCTCAAGAATTCACAACCTTCAAAGACGGACAAACTGCTCTATCCATTCATATTTTGCAAGGTGAGCGGGAAACAGTTGAAAGTAATCGTTCATTAGGAAAATTTGTACTACGAAATATTCCACCGATGGTCGCAGGCGCTGCGCGTATTAAAGTTATCTTTCAGGTAGATGCTGATGGTTTACTGAGTGTATCTGCCGAAGAAGCCACAACCGGAACAAAATCTCAAGTCGAAATAAAGCCTTCTTATGGTTTAACTGATACTGAAATTGAAGGCATGTTACGTGATTCGATTGACAACGCAAAAGCGGATATGGAATTGCGTAGTTTACGTGAACAACAAATTGAAGCGGATAGATCGTTGGAAGCACTAGTGGCTGCAATGGAATCAGATGGCGCTGAATTGTTGAGTGATGAAGAACGCCAGCGGCTTTTCGCTGCAAACGATAGTCTGTCGGAAGTCAGAAAGACCTCGCAACATAGCGAGGAAATAAAAGCAGCTATTAAAGCGATGGAAAAAGCGGCTGATTTTTATGTAGAAAGACGCATGAATAGCAGCGTCCGCGATGCTATGGCAGGTCATAATGTAGATGAGTTTTAGTAACTACTCTGCTTACCCTCTATTTTACCCAATAGTTGCGTTGCATAGCTACGGTCTACAGAATAAATAAATGTATAAGGAGAGCTTAAATGCCCCAAATTATAATTCTTCCTAATGAAGAACATTGTCCCGAAGGCGCCGCGTTTGAGGTAGACCCGGGTATCAGTATTTGTGATGCGGCATTGTCTCAGGATATCGACATTGAACATGCATGTGAGAAGTCATGCGCCTGTACGACTTGTCATATCTATGTGCGTGAAGGTTTTGATTCGCTTGAAGAAGCGACAGATACAGAAGAAGACTATCTGGATAAAGCATGGGGGGTTGATCCCGATTCTCGTCTTAGCTGCCAAGCTCTCGTGGGTAAAGAAGATTTAGTGATAGAAATTCCAAAATACACGATCAATATGGTTTCAGAGAATCACTGATGACGAACTTAAGCTCTTTGATAAATTCTGTACGTCAAATCACCTAAGGAGTATACGATGGAATTAAAATGGACAGATGTATTGGATATAGCCATTGAGCTTGATGAGTCACATCCAGACGTAGATCCACAATATGTGCGATTTACCGATCTGCATAAATGGGTAACAGAACTGGAAGGTTTTTCAGATGACCCTGAAAAGTCGAATGAGAAAATTCTAGAAGCGATTCAGATGATGTGGATAGACGAAAAAGACTAGTTTATTACAGATGGAATTATGTACGTAATGACAAGCAATATCTGCTTGCTTATATTGAAAACTTAAAGTAAAGTCTTAAGAATAGCTCATTTCACTAACTTGTAGCTATCTAGAATAAAAATCCCCGCCCGAAGGCAGGGAAAGTACTAAGTCGAGGGTACGTCAGAGATCTTATTTTTATTATTATATACTTCTGATCGTCGCCTCTAGGGGCTTGCTGGTAAATCGTTTTTTTTCTTCATAAGTGTGAAAAAAAGTCGGGAATAAATCCCCTACCTTTCGGCAGGGGGAGCGTTGCGTAAAGACGTAAACTTTTATTTTTATTATGTGTTTACTGTCTCGGTAGGTTTTAATGTTCCTTCAACCCATTCTTATCATTTTATTATTATTATTATTTTCTGTCCTTGTTGTTTACCTAGCTTAAAATGCTTCACTCTTAATGGTGTTTGTCATTCTCTGCTGTCCTAGTTAATGCAATGGGTGTGCCAATATTTTCAGAACTTCATATATTCTATTTAAATTAAGGGTTTAATGTTTTTAGCAAGGCTTTGCTTAAAAAATAAGCGGTATAGAAATGTCAGCTTTTTACATACAGTGTCAAGTTACAACGTGACAATGTGACAAAAGTGGCTAATGTGACGATGAAGTGAGGTACGTATTCATGTACTTATTTTACTAGTGCTAAATTCATAGCTGATTGAAGCGTTAAGCGATATGATACGGTTTCCAGTTATAGTGAATCAGGTTGGATATGTGTGGAATAGTAGGTGCTGTTAGCCAAGAACCGGTCAATCAATCTATTTATGATGCTTTAACGGTGCTTCAGCACCGAGGTCAGGATGCCGCTGGTATTATCACCAGTGATGCTAAAAGGCTGTATATTCGGCGTGGTAATGGCTTGGTGCGTGATGTGTTTTATATAAAACACATGAAACGTTTGCAGGGCAATATGGGTGTCGGCCATGTCCGCTACCCAACGGCTGGTTCTTCTTCAGTCGCTGAAGCTCAGCCTTTTTATGTCAACTCCCCCTATGGTATTTCGCTGGCTCATAATGGCAATTTAACCAATGCCAAAGATTTGAAACATGAGCTGTACGAACAGGACAAGCGCCACATTAATACGGATTCGGACTCTGAAATCCTGCTCAATATTTTTGCTCAGGAGCTATCCCGGCAAGACTCTTATAAAGTATCAAAAGAAGACATTTTCACTGCTATTTCTGGTGTTTTTGAGCGTTGTCGGGGTGGCTATGCAGTCACCGCAATGATTACGCGCGATGGTATTGTTGGTTTTCGAGATCCTAATGGTATTCGCCCTTTATGCTATGGCGCAAAGGAAACCAAGTATGGTATTGATTATATGGTGGCATCTGAGAGTGTTGCTCTTGTTACACAGGGCTATGAGCTTATAAGAGATATCGGGCCAGGAGAGGCGATTTATATTACTAAGGATGGTGATGTGC
This sequence comes from uncultured Thiothrix sp., assembly GCA_964506085.1. Lineage (GTDB taxonomy): Bacteria > Pseudomonadota > Gammaproteobacteria > Thiotrichales > Thiotrichaceae > HyVt-477. Next base: position 3,556 of record CAZDMX010000100.1, read on the forward strand.
ATACTCATCAGTGTGCTAAAAATCCCAGCTATAACACCTGTATTTTTGAATATGTGTATTTCTCAAGACCAGATTCAATTATTGATGACGTCTTTGTGCATAAGGCACGGATGCGTATGGGTCATAAAATGGCCGAAAGAATTCAGCGTGAATGGCATGACTGTGATATTGATGTGGTGATTGCTATTCCAGATACCAGTAGAACCTCTGCGGCAGAAATTGCAGCTACTCTGGATATCAAATACCGCGAAGGTTTTATCAAAAACCGTTATATCGGACGCACCTTTATTATGCCGGGTCAAAAGGAAAGAAAAAAATCCGTGCGTATGAAATTGAATCCTATAGATCTGGAATTTGAAGGTAAGAATGTATTGTTGGTTGATGATTCGATAGTTCGGGGCACCACTTCTAAAGAAATTGTACAGATGGCTAGAGTGTCAGGCGCTAAAAAAGTCTATTTTGCATCTGCCTCTCCTCCCATCAGATACCCCAATATCTACGGTATCGATATGCCCGCAGCCGAAGAATTGATAGCACATGGTAAAACGGAAGAAGAAGTGGCCATAGCTATTGGTGCAGATAAAATGATCTACCAAACTCTGGAAGATTTAGTAGAATCGGTGCGTGAAGGTAATAGCAATTTACAGAATTTCGATACCTCTGTATTTACCGGTGAATATATTACGGGTGAAGGCGATGAATATTTCAAACAACTAAAAATAGATAGAAATGATAAAGCCAAATCAGACAGAGAAAATGATACGGCTATAGATCTTAGTGATACCGATAAATGAGTTTTGAGCTTGATAATGTAATTAAAATTATCGAGCCTTTTAAAGCAATCCATCTAGCTGATGATTTTCTGATTGTTTCAGTTGCAATGCAGAAATTATTTCACGTAGTCAGTGGTGAAGTATCGGATAGTTATCCGATATCTACAGCAGTAGCTGGGGTAGGAAGTGAAGAAGGTAGTGCAAGAACACCGCTAGGAGTACATCGAATTGCTGAAAAAATAGGTGATGAGGCTGAATATGGAGCTTTGTTCAAAGCAAGAATCAATACTCACACTATTACGTCGATCCTTACATCGTCAGGACAATTTAGTGATATTGATGCAATCACTACACGAATTCTATGGTTAGATGGGCTGGAGTTGGGTAAAAATAAAGGTGAAAGCCCAAAAAAGGGCAAGGTAACTAATGTCGATTCTTATCAGCGATATATCTATATTCATGGTACAGATGAGGAATGGAGATTAGGAAAACCCGTCTCACATGGGTGCATTCGCATGTCTAATCGTGCGATTAGTAAATTGTATGATAAAGTGTGTGTTAATACTTTAGTTGTTATTATCAAATAACACTCTTAAGCTTGGTTTCTGGGTGGTTTTTCGATACTGGAATTAGACATGAGAGCACTAAATATCAAGGCGAGTCTGACATGAAATATACACAAAAAACAAAACACATAAATAAAACGGGTTTAGTTGGGTTGCTGATGGGGTCAATAGCGTTGATGTTGCCTATCACCGCCTTCTCGAATCCTGCTTTCCCTGCGATGCAGTCAACACAAGGGAAGTACCCTCAGATGACGCGTCCTGCTCAGGTTATGAGAGCGCCGTCATACCCACAATACCGGGGCTATCCATATCAGATGCGCCAGATGCCTTATGGTAATTATGGAAGTACAGCGCCGTGGATGCAGCAACGCCCTGCTTATGGTTATTATCCTTATCAACAAAATCAGCCACGTCCAATGAACTATAGTACGCCAAACTATCAGTTCTCAAATATGACCCCTTTTGGTAATAGTTTCTCACCGACTTCAATGTTCAATAATAATAATTTTCCAACCCCATGGAGCAATAGTAATAACTGGAATCCGTGGAGTAATGGCAATAATTCGCAAATGCCTTTTTTCTCATCAAACAATACCAATAAGAAGAAAGCTTGGGGTGATACAAGACATATTTGGCCTGATTTCTATACCGAATTTACCGATGAGTTTTGGGATAAATCAACCAATGCACCCTCTGATATGGGTCGTATGCCAGGAGGTTGGAAAGCACCTTCGCTAAGCTCACCTGATCCGGTCACTGTAGGTGACGCGGTACTAAATCAATTCCCTCCAATGATGGAAGAAATGGGTAATATGATGGACTTTTCTAACTAAGGTGCTTTGACGAAAAGAAGGTACCCATCCTGCTTGCCTTTTTACTTCTGGTCGAATGATCTCAAGTCGTTGCTTAGAATGACTAAGCGTCTGCTGAAGCTTCTAAGTTTCGCTAAAGCTCAGCTAAGTCATGAGATCATCCGATCAGAAGCATAAATCCGGCGAAACCTTGGTACCTTCTTTATGTCAAATCATCTAAAAACTCGCGCTCTGTCAGTCATGCTATTGCATGTCATTGATAGGAGTGTTAAAAATCTAAGCCATAGTAAGGGGTATGTATGGTCATAAAAAAAAATATAATAGTACTGCTATACGTCTTGTTTGCTGCAAGCCTTATTACAGGTTGCTCGAGCCGTTCTGTGCATACGGACAAGCCCAATAATCAAGCAAAAAATCAGCCACTAGAAAATCTTGATAAGGCATTTGAAAATGTAAATCAAAGCGCTGCAAAGCAACCTGTTGCCAAAACAAAGTATGTAGTGATCAAACCCCAACCAGTAAAAGTTATTAAGCCCAAACCAAGACCTGTAAGAAAAGTAGTAAAAAGACCTCCAGTTAAGCACGTACAAAGAGGCTCATGGGGCAAGCAACGCGCAAATAGATTGACGGGCGATTTCGCAGGAAACCCTCAAACACGGGCGTTTATTAATAAAATGGTAAGTAAGCACGGCTTCGATCGTGGGCATTTAAACTATCTATTCTCAAATACACACGCGACTCCTTTTTTAAAGAAAATGGCTTATAGAGATTCCCAGCCGATAAAGAAAACAAGGAAAGCTAGAAAAGGCAGTTGGACACGCTATAGAAACCTGTTTCTAACCGATAGAACTATCAATACAGGTGTTCAGTTCTGGCGACAAAACAGGTCAGCATTTCAACGCGCAGAACAGCGATATGGAGTACCTCAGGAATATATCCTGGGCATTATCGGTGTTGAGACACGCTATGGTGGTAATGTCGGTAAAAACCGTGCAATAGATGCTCTAGCTAATATGGGCTTTAGCAATGTACGCCGTGGTAAATATTTTCAGAGTGAACTGGAAAGCTATTTACTAATGACTCGCCGCACAGGATTAAACCCCTTACAACCCAAGTCCTCGTATGCGGGTGCATTAGGGCTATGTCAATTTATGCCGAGCAATATCAAACGTTATGGGGTTGATCATGATGGTAGTGGTTCATGCAACTTATGGACATCTGCTGATGCAATAGGCAGTGTAGCAAACTATCTTAGTAAACACGGATGGAGAAAGGGTGGAGCAGTTGCCGTTCTGGCGACAACAGAAGGCAGAGGTTATCGCAACTTTAAATCCAGCTATAAAAGAAAACATAGCTTAGCAAAAATGCAAAGAAATGGTATTTATCCTGTTGGACCGATAGATCAATCAGTAAGACTGTTGCGCATGAGCACTTATAGTGGCGATGAAGTCTGGCTTGCGGGGCATAACTTTTACGTTATTACGCGATATAACCATAGTAGTAAATATGCGATGGCGGTACATCAGTTGGCACAGGCGCTAAAAAAGCGGATCTCTGGTGGGCAGCCACTTCGAACGGCTAGTCTGTCACATTAATAAACCTAAAAACGCAGTTGAAACGTAGCGAGAATGACTAGAGTGCTGAAGATAAAGG
>CAZDMX010000101.1:0-7345 GCA_964506085.1 uncultured Thiothrix sp.
GCAAATGGTGCTATGAAGAAGCATTGGCGAGACTGAAGTCTCACTTCCAGTTAGTCTTGAACAGCCCGATTGATAACAGTCCCCTTTCCCAAGCCTCGGCAACTATCACATCGTACCAGTATGCATTTTGTAGCAGCTAATATTTGCTTTTATCGCCGCACCCTTCGACAAAGCTCAGGATGCTCGGACAAGGCTTGAACCAAAAAAACGCAGTTGAAACTACTGCGTTTTTTTGGTTGAAACGAACATCCTGAGCTTGTCGAAGGATGTGGAACATAAAGTTTAGCTGATTATAAACAACAGATTTAACCCACTACCGTTTATGTATACAGCGCTATACAGCACTTATTTGTGCAGGAGAAATAGCAAGAATAGTCTCACTATTTAAGATATTCAAGAGGATAAGGGAGCGTTGCTCTGCATCATAACTTTGGAAAACCCCTTCCATTCCTTTAAAGGCTCCATCCTCCTCAACTATTACCGTGTCACCTGGCTTGTAACGATCCAGGTCAATGGCTCTTTCTGCCAGTAAATCCTGCTCTTTCTTGAGTATATTGATAATTTTATCTGGGACTCTCGCAGGCTTATTTCCAAAACTTACAAAGTTGGATACTCCATAGGTGGAACGTATGGGTGCCCAATTGTCATTTAGCTGATCTAGGTGGATAAAAATATAGCGAGGAAACAGGGATTCAATCACTGTTTTTTGAACACCTCTATAGGTTCTTAAGCGTTTCGCAAGAGGGCGGTAGGTTTCATAGCCCTGATTTTTTAAGTTATCTTCTGCATACTCATCTTTTTTAGCTTTGGTTGTGACTAACCACCAGCTTTTTTTGTTTTTTTCTTCCATGTGGAGATATCCCTGTTTACTGTTACTAGTATAGTGAAAATATGGTCATGTGGAAACAAAGATTATATCTAGGCTAACGCTTCTTTTATAAAAGCTTTACTCGCGTTGGATAGACTTCTTTCTGTGTGCTGGACAATACCTAATTCACGTTGAATATGCAGACCTTTGATTGGAATTTCGACAAGTTCATTGTTAACCATGGTGCGAGGTAGTGCACTCCAGCCGAGTCCTATTGAAACCATCATGCGGATGGTTTCGAGATAGTTGGTTTCTAAAATAACATCAAGTGCAGCTTGTTTTTTTATAATCGGATCTTCGATAATACTTCGTGTATAGGTACCTACAGATGGCAGGATTGCTGGGTAATTTGCTAATTCGCTTAGCTCAATTTTTACTTTTTGATCTTGTTGTCTAGCTATTTTTTTCGCAAGCGGGTGGTCAGCTGTTGTTGCAATAGCTAAAGGGTCGGTCCATAACGGAGTAAGTTTAAGTACTTTTGGCGATATTAAGGGTAGTGTCACCACTCCTAGTTCAAAATGTCCTTGTTCTATTTTACGGCAGGCATTCTCAGAATCCATAAAAGCCAAATCTAGTCTAACTTTTGGATAGCTGCGAGTGAATCGTTTTAGTACAGAGGGTAAGCGGCGTAGTCCAATATGATGGGAGGTCACTAGGGGTAGTCTTCCGCTGACCTCTCCACTGAGGTTGTTGATAACACGTTGACTTTCTTGTACGTCTTGTATAATACGCTGGGCTATGGGTAATAGGGTATTACCTGCTTCATTGAGAGATACTTTTCTACCAATACGATCAAACAACGATCGACCTAGCTGTTGTTCCAATTGAGCAATACGCTTACTGATAGCAGGTTGAGTGATAAACAGCGTGTCGGCAGCTTTGGAAAATGAGCAATGTTCGGCGACAGCAAGAAAGGCTTGATAGCCTGGAATGTCCATATATGTATTCCTGTTTGGAATGTGAATAATGAAAAACTACGATTAGAGTTATTGTAGATTAGAGAATAGACTAATACCAGTTGAAAGCAGTATTAATAAGGAGTAATCAGATGTCCGCAAAGACCTTGTACGATAAAATTTGGGATGCCCATGTAGTGAGGCAGGAAAATGATGGCACGGCATTGCTCTATATTGATCGTCATTTAGTGCATGAAGTGACATCACCACAGGCTTTCGAAGGCTTGCGCATAGCGGGACGTGATTTATGGAGAAGCGATTCAATTCTTGCCGTACCTGATCATAATGTGCCAACTACGGCAGAAAACCGAGGTAATGGCACGCAGGGCATAAGCGATCCCGTTGCGAAAATTCAGATTGAAACATTGAATGATAATTGTGAAGAATTCAAAATAAATGAATTCCATATGGATGATGTGCGGCAGGGAATTGTGCATGTTATTGGGCCAGAGCAGGGCGCAACATTGCCTGGCATGACAGTGGTATGTGGTGATTCACATACCTCCACGCATGGTGCTTTTGGTGCATTAGCCCACGGTATTGGAACATCGGAAGTTGAGCATGTCATGGCGACTCAATGCCTGATCCAGAAAAAAATGAAGAATATGCTAGTCAGTGTGGATGGCAAAGTAGCTGCGGGCGTTACCGCGAAAGACATTGTACTAGCTATTATTGGCATGATTGGTACAGCGGGTGGTACTGGCCGCGCTATAGAATTTGCCGGTGAAGCTATTCGTGATTTGTCAATGGAAGGGCGAATGACGGTTTGCAATATGGCTATTGAAGCCGGCGCAAGAGCAGGTTTAATTGCAGTGGATGATACGACCATTGATTATGTGAAAGGCCGTCCGTATTCGCCTAGTGGGGATAGATGGGATAAAGCCGTTGTTGCTTGGCAAGACTTATACTCTGATGAAGGTGCAATTTTTGATGAAGTTGTCCGTATTGATGCATCAAGTATTGAGCCTCAAGTAACCTGGGGAACCTCTCCCGAAATGGTTGTTTCTGTGAGTGCTAATGTGCCAAATCCTGATGATGAAACAGATTTAGTGAAGAGCAATGGTATCCGTGCTGCTTTGGAATATATGGGATTACAGGCAGGACAATCTATCAATGAAATAGCTGTCGATAAGGTTTTTATCGGTTCTTGCACCAATTCCAGAATTGAAGACATTCGTGAGGCTGCGGTGATCGCTAAAGGTCAGCAGGTAGCTGATTCAATTACGTTAGCGATGGTTGTACCTGGCTCAGGTTTGGTAAAGCAACAAGCAGAATCTGAAGGCCTTGATAAGATTTTTATAGCGGCTGGCTTTGAATGGAGAGAGCCTGGCTGCTCTATGTGTTTGGCAATGAACGCTGATCGTCTTGAACCCGGCGAGCGTTGTGCATCTACTTCTAACCGTAACTTTGAAGGTCGTCAGGGGAAAGGTGGTCGAACCCATTTAGTGAGTCCTGCGATGGCAGCGGCTGCTGCTATTCATGGTCATTTTATTGATGTGAGAGATATCAATCATGGATAAGTTTACTGTGCATAAAGGGTTGGTTGTACCGCTAGATCGTTCTAATGTTGATACCGATGCGATCATTCCTAAACAATATTTAAAGTCAATAAGTCGTTCTGGTTTTGGCCCGACTTTATTTGATGATTGGCGCTATACCGAGTCGGGTGAGCCTGGAATGGATCATTCCAAACGTCCTATTAACAAAGAGTTCGTATTGAACCAACCGCGTTACAAGGGAGCTTCGGTACTTGTTGCACGAGAAAACTTTGGTTGTGGTTCATCGCGTGAACATGCTGTGTGGGCGCTGACTGACTATGGTATTAAGGCTGTTATTGCACCAAGCTATGCCGATATATTTTTCAATAATAGCTTTAAAAATGGTCTACTTCCTATTGTTTTAAAAGAAAATGTAGTTGATGAAATATTTGACGGGGTTGCGAATGATGAGGGTTATGAGTTAACCATTGATTTGCAGCAACAGAAGGTTATTACCGCTACAGAAACTAGCTATGATTTCGAAGTGGATGAGTTTAGAAAGTTTTGTTTGTTAAACGGACTTGACGATATTGGTTTGACCTTGCAACATGCCGACGCGATTCGCCAGTACGAAGAGAAGCGTAAGCAAGAAGCGCCCTGGTTGTTTTAGAGGGTTACGCTTAGTAGGGTGGGAGTATCCCACCAGCGATGCACAACAAACATCCCCACTATTACACTATTGCAATACGTTAAGTAGTTACAGATTCAAGTTTTAAGGAACATACATGACACAAAACATTCTAGTTTTACCCGGTGATGGTATCGGCAAAGAAATTATCGCAGAAGCCATCAAGGTAATTGAAGTATTAAAAGCTGATTTTGATCTGGATGTCGAGCTAAGCCACGGTCTGATTGGTGGCGCTGCTTATGATGAATATAAGCATCCTTATCCAGAAGAAACTAAAAAGCTGGCACATGATGCCGATGCTATATTGCTCGGTGCTGTGGGCGGATATGAATATGAAGCATTGCCGCGTGATTTGCGTCCTGAAAGGGGTTTGTTAGGAATCCGTGCTGATCTGGAATTATTCTCGAACCTGCGTCCGGCTATTCTGAATGAAGAGCTTGCAGATGCTTCATCGTTAAAGCCGGAAGTTGTTTCTGGTCTGGATATTATGATTGTCCGTGAACTTACCGGTGGTATCTATTTTGGTGAGCCACGAGGTATCCGTGTACTAGAAAATGGTGAAAAACAAGGCTATAACACCTTGGTTTATCAGGAATCAGAAATTGAAAGAATCGCTCACTCTGCTTTTAAAATAGCGATGAAGCGAGACAAGCGCTTATGTTCAGTGGACAAAGCGAATGTACTTGAGGTAATGGAGCTGTGGCATGAAGTAGTTGAGCGAGTTGGCAAGGAATATCCTGAAGTAGAGCTTAGTCATATGTATGTCGATAATGCAGCCATGCAGCTGGTTAAGGAGCCTAAGCAGTTTGACGTGATGGTCACTGGAAATATGTTTGGTGATATCTTGTCGGATGCTGCTGCGATGTTAACTGGATCGATTGGTATGTTGCCTTCAGCATCATTGGATGTGAAGGGTAAAGGTATGTATGAGCCTATTCATGGTTCTGCTCCAGATATTGCAGGGCAGGGGCTTGCTAACCCGCTAGCCACTATTCTGTCGGTAAGCATGATGTTGCGTTATTCATTAAATCAGGCAGATCTGGCTGATACAATTGATAGCGCGGTTGAAGCAGTCTTAAAAGAAGGCTTACGGACTCAAGATATTTTTGTTGAGGGTGATGCTAAAGTAACAAAGGTAAGCACGGCTGAAATGGGTGATGCCGTAGTTAGTGCTCTTAAGAAATAAGGTAAGAAAAAATGTCAAAAACATATGATGTAGCAGTAGTCGGAGCGACAGGAGCAGTTGGCGAAACCATGCTTTCTATTCTTGCAGAGCGTAATTTTCCTGTAGGGAAAGTGTATGCGTTAGCAAGTGAACGCTCGGTTGGAAAGCCCGCAAATTTTGGTGGCAAAACTTTACGAGTTGAAGACCTTGCCACGTTTGATTTCTCAAAAGTACAGATTGGTTTATTCTCTCCAGGCGGTGCTATTTCTGCCGAATATGCGCCTAAGGCTGCAGAAGCTGGCTGTGTAGTGATTGATAATACGTCTCACTTCCGCTACGACGATGATATCCCCCTAGTGATACCAGAGGTGAATCCTCATGCTATTGCGAGTTATAAAAATCGTGGCATTATCGCTAACCCAAACTGTTCAACTATTCAGATGTTGGTAGCCTTAAAACCCTTGCACGATGCAGCAAAGATTACGCGTATTAATGTAGCCACATACCAAGCGGTATCTGGCACAGGTAAACCCGCTATTAAGGAATTGGCAGGACAAACAGCACGGCTGTTGAATGGACAACCCAGTGAAGATCCAAAAGTCTATCCTCATCAAATAGCTTTTAATGTTATTCCGCAGATTGATGTCTTTATGGATAATGGCTATACCAAGGAAGAAATGAAAATGGTATGGGAAACCAAGAAGATACTGGAAGATGATGATATTTTGGTTAACCCTACTGCTGTCCGTGTACCTGTGTTTTTCGGGCACTCAGAAGCTGTGCATATTGAGACCAGAGATAAGTTGACCGCAGATCAGGCTAAAGAGCTGTTGAGTCAACAGGACGGAATTGTAGTGATAGATGAGCATAAAGATGGTGGATATCCATCTGCTATTGCCAATGGTGCGAACTCAGATCCGGTCTATGTGGGTCGAATCCGTGAAGATATCTCACATCCTAATGGCATCAATTTATGGGTTGTTGCTGATAATGTTCGTAAAGGCGCAGCGTTAAATAGTATTCAAATAGCTGAAAAGTTAATTCAAGATTATTTATAATTATGCTTGGACAAGCTCTTTTGGCTAGTCTCTTCAGTCTCGCTTTAACCTACTGAAAATAAACTACGAATTACGAGCCTGAAGAGATTGTGACTTGATCAGAGTTTCCTTGGGAGAAGACCGATATTTGGTCAAGTTCCAACTCAATCCTCAGTCTTCAATGTATCCTGTATCTTATTGATGTTTAGCATGATAGTATTTTCTAACTAAAGGGAAATAAGACCGCTTGTAGTGGATTCAGTCGACGTTCATCAGATAATTGATTAAATGCTTCCTTGTTTGAAAAGCAGTTGAAGAGGATTTAGCTGCCTCAATGAGGCTTGTAGTTATTGCTTATCAATAACTTATGGTATATAGTTTACGTTGTTTAACTAAATTAATAATAATAACTTCTAATTTTTACGTACATATCGCGTTATTTGGGGCTATCTACTTTAAGGTATAGTAGCGTACGTACTAAAACACAAAAGGGGAATTTTTGTGAAAAATCGAACGGCAGGAGAATCTGCAAAGAAAACTGCACTTAGCTTAGCCATATCAATGGTAATGGCATATCCAGTAGCGTCACAAGCGCTCGGATTAGGTGAGTTGCATTCATCATCACAGCTGAATCAACCGCTAAATGCACAGATTGATCTATTGTCAACGAATGCGTCAGAAGCTAGGCAGTTACAAATTAAACTCGCATCACCTGATGTCTTTAGTCGAGTGGGTATTGATCGCCCAGCTTTCTTGGATACTCTGAAATTTACTACCAGTATTGAAAATGGTAAGCCCGTTATTCAAGTAACTTCAACTGCGCCTATTTCTGAACCTTTTTTGAATTTTTTACTTGAAGTTAGTTGGCCACAAGGGCAGCTTCTGAAAGAATATACCGTTTTACTTGACCCACCTGTGCTATTGAACGCGGGCAGTGCATCTACGGATAATGCTGTAGCGGTTCGTGCTGAGCCTACACCGCAGCGTGCTAGTGGTGTGATTAATCGTGGGCAAGAAGCTGAACGTCAGCGCCAACGTGAACAGCAACAACAAAGACAGCGCCAGTTAGAGGTTCAGCGTCAGCAGCAAGCACAGAGCCAGAGCCGTCAGCAAGAACAGAGCCGTCAGCAAGAACTAAGCCGTCAGCAAGAAC
>CAZDMX010000102.1:0-7329 GCA_964506085.1 uncultured Thiothrix sp.
CTTGGGTGATGTGATCTCTGGGAATAGATTTCATAATAATCATCGAATAACTTCCAATTATAACCAAGGAGGAACAGAGCTTCACAAGGCAGTTGCAGCTGGTGATGCCACGCGTGCTGCACGATTGCTGGCTTCGGGAATAGATGTCTCATCAACCAATACGCAAGGATTACAGGCACTCAGTCAAGAGTTTGCACCGCCCGCTCTTGTTCATGCAATACGGCAGCAGTATCAACTAATGCCGAACCCCGATTACGAAACGACTTTACCTGAATCCTCCGTATTAAAGGAACTAAAAACCCAAGGTATCGTTAAACTACCCGGCTTCGTCCAAGGTGATGAACTCGAGGCACTAATCAAGGACTTAAATCGCTTTGCTGACCGTCTGGACGATCGTGTCCAACGCAAAGAGGGTTATTTTCAGCGTTACCATGAGCGTGAACATTTTTGGCCTGAGAGCAAAGCTTACATTAGCAATAATGCTTTTGGCGAATCAAAAACATTACTGCATATCGCCTGCCGCCCACTATTACTTGAGTGGAACCGACGTTATTTTAAAATGCCGGTACAGATCCAACGTGCCAAGGCCATGCGCTACTTGCCTGGCGGGACTATGGGCCATGGTATGTTCAAGTGGCATCATGATCTTGAGGGTAGGCGTGTAAAGTTGTTCATTCTACTTTCTGAAGTGACAAATGATGACCATACGATGGGCTATGTCCGTAGATCTCACACCATTATGCACCCTTGGCATCGTTTCCATAGTAACCGTATTTCATTGGGATATTGTAAACGCAAACTTGGCGAGCTTGATATCATCCAGACCACAGGTCAACCAGGTGATGCTTATCTTTTTGACAGCAATGGCGCTCATGTGGGTAATCGTCGAGCTGGTGCTAGAACACGGGATGTCTTTTTCGTAGAGTACAACTCGGATCAAAGTAACGTGTACGGGATGGAAGTGCCAAGCGACTATTTAGAGGGACTAGACAGCAATCAGCGAGAAGCCTTCAGCACACTATTATCTACTACTCCTCGTTGGAAGAAACAGAATAAGCAGGGAGGAACATCTTGGGTTCAGTCGTTATACGAACCGAAGCGTTGGCTATCTCGGTAGACAAGTATCATTAACCTAAAAAATAGTAAGTTGTGGGTGACGACTGCATGAACGCAGGAGTTTCATGGGTAATCAGGTAGAGTTATGATTTTCTTGTTAACCAATCCAGATAATTCTTAACACCTTCTTCAACATTCCTAAAGTCTTTATCAAAACCCGCTTCTCGCAATGCCGCAATGTCCGCTTCAGTAAAGCTTTGATAAGCCCCCTTTAGGTGGTCTGGAAAAGGAACATATGACAACTCTCCCTTGCCATGCCATTTCACCACCGCACTTGCCATATCATTGAAGGATTGTGAACGCCCTGTGCCCAGATTGAAAATTCCTGATTTATCAGGATTATCCAAAAACCATAAATTCACATCAACTACATCGTCTATGTACACAAAATCACGGCGTTGTTCACCATCGCCATAACCATCTGTTCCAGCAAACAGTTTAGCTACACCCGTTTCATTGATCTGGTTATGAAAGTGGAAAGCGGTGCTCGACATGGTGCCTTTATGCTGCTCTCTTGGTCCATACACATTGAAGTATCTAAAACCTACAATTTGGTTCTTGGCTTTGTTTGTAGATTGAGATGCAAACCGTCTAACATACTGATCAAATTGAAATTTTGAATAAGCATACATATTGATAGGATGCTCATTCTGGCGTTCCTCCTTAAACACACTACCTGCACCATACACAGAGGCTGAGGAGGCATACAGATATTGTGCATTATGTCGATCACACCAATGCAATAAAGATTTAGAATAATCGTAGTTGTTATCCATAATAAACACACCATCCCACTCTGTGGTGGCTGAGCATGCACCCTCATGAAAGATAGCCGTGACATCACCACCCAAATCATTGTCGTTATTAATGGCTTCGATAAAGACTTCTCGGCTCATATAGTCTGCAATATTAAGTTCTGCAAGGTTTAGCATCTTTCTGCCATTTTTTAGGTTATCGACCACTAAAATATCATCAATACCTCGGTCATTGAGTGCTTTAACAATGTTACTTCCTATAAAGCCCGCGCCACCTGTAACGATTATCATGTTGCTGAACCTTTAATTTTGTTGATGATATTTGTTGTTGAATGACCTTCAACAAACTCAATAATTTCTACCTTGCCACCCTTTGCTTTAATGCAATCTCCACCGACTACCTCTTCAGGCCGGTAGTCACCACCTTTTACTATCACATCAGGTAATACACGACAGTAAAGCCGTTCGGGTGTCTCTTCAATAAAGGGTACAACCCAATCCACACATTCCAGAGCAGCAAGCAATGTCATGCGTTGTTGCAGCTCATTGATGGGTCGTTCCGGGCCTTTTAATTCTTGAACCGAGGCATCTGAATTGACCGCGACCACCAGTCTGTCACCTAACTCACGAGCTTTTTGCAGGTAATCCACATGTCCTGTATGAATCAGATCAAAACAGCCATTGGTCATAATGATTTTATCACCACGATTGTGGGAGATTTCAATCACCTGTTTTAATTCATCTTCAGTTACAACCCCATAACCAATTTCATCCGCTTGTTTCAATGCATCATGAATCTCTGCTAAAGAAGTGGTAGCAGTACCTAATTTTCGCACAACAATTCCCGCTGATATATTGGCTAGGGCAACGGCATCCTCAAAACTGGCATTAGCTGCAAGAGAGGCGGCTAACGTACCAATGACGGTATCGCCGGCTCCAGTTACATCGAACACCTCGCGAGCATAAGTGGGTAAATGAAAAGCCGGTTCATCCTCACGAATTAGTGACATGCCCTCTTCACCACGAGTTACCAATAACGCATCAAGATCAAGTTGCTGGCGAAGTTCATGAGCTTTTGAAACCAGCACTTCATCACTTTTACAATCGCCCACGATGGTTTCAAATTCGACTTTATTCGGAGTCATCAAAGTGGCGCCGCTGTACTTGGAAAAGTCCGTGCCTTTAGGATCAACAATTGTCGGCTTGCCCTGTACTTTTGCAAGCTGAATCATTTCTGTTACATCGCTCAAAGTACCTTTGTTGTAATCAGAAAAGATGACAATATCGACCTGCTCAAGCAAGGTCGAAAATTGCTCTAATAACTGCGACTTATCTTCATCCACAAAATCATCTTCAAAATCCAGCCGAATCATCTGCTGATGCTGGGCAATAATACGCAATTTTAAGGCAGTGTCGTGACTTGGGCAACGTTGAAAATGACATTCTACTTTCTGTTTAGTCAGTAATTTCTCAAGTTTCTGAGCGTTCTCATCATCCCCGGTCATGCCCAGTAATTTCGCATGACCTCCCAGAGAGGTAATATTGAGCGCAACATTACTTGCACCTCCAGCGCGCATTTCCTCATCTCTAACATGCACAATAGGGACAGGCGCTTCAGGAGAAATACGACGGCTATTGCCATACCAATACTGATCTAGCATCACGTCCCCCACTACCAGCACATGAGCTTTATTAAAATCAGGAATATTAATCTTCATTCATTCTCAGCTCTTCTGAATATTCGTCCGCTCGTTGACACCACCAATGAGCAACCAGAATATGTGCTTCCTGTATTCGAGCAGTGACCTTGCTGGGGATAATAACGGTTTTATCTGCAAGCCCGGCTAGCTTCCCTCCATCATGACCCGTCATTCCTATAACGGTCATTTCTTTGGATTTAGCCATGCTGGCTGCGGCAAGAATATTGCCACTATTGCCCGAAGTGGAGATAGCTATGAGGCAATCACCAGCCTGTCCTAAAGCCTCAATTTGGCGAGAAAACAAGGTTTCAAATTCAAAATCGTTGGGATGTGCAGTAAGGATAGAAGTGTCTGTAGTCAATGCGATAGCAGGAAGGGCGGGGCGTTCTTTTTCATAACGTACTACAAATTCAGCAGCAATATGTTGGCTGTCCGCTGCACTGCCACCATTGCCACAAATAAGAACTTTCCCCTTTTTCTTGAACGTAGACAGGAGTATATTCGCGGCTGAATGAATCACTTCATACTGTTCATCCAAATCGTGAATAACCTGTAAATGCTCTGTTACAACATCAGAAAATTGACTCAAACCGTACCTACTTTTATGATCCTAGAAAATGCAGTTGACCGCTACGAAGGTATATTAACCTTCTGTAAAACGATTAAAAACGTGCAGTGTAGTCGTTCACTTGTGAGTGAAGGCGCTACAGCCAGTAGAGCAACTTTATTGAACTGACTAGCTGTCCAACTGCGTTTTCTAGGATGATGATAATTTTGAGCTATTGTAGCATCTTGTTTTTACGATACCATGAAAGAATCGTAAACTCTAAACCTCGCGAACTGAGGTTATCCGAGTAAAGCTAGCATTTTACTATTCACAAGCTCCGTGTCTAACGAAGTTTCACCGCCTAGGCAACAAGCATCTTCCCGTTTATTGAAATTGTGTCTGATATAAACGCGCATATTGTTTACCCAAGCTCAGTAATTCGCTATGCGTTCCTGATTCAATAATTTCACCATGATCCATCACTAGAATCCGATCAGCGTTTTCAATAGTGGACAGACGATGCGCAATAATGAGTGTCGTTCTATTACGTTTTAGATTTTCAATCGCTTCTTGAACCAGTTTTTCTGACTCACTATCTAATGCAGAAGTGGCTTCATCCAAAATCAATATAGGTGCATTTTTAAATAGCGCTCTGGCGATGGCAATACGCTGACGCTGACCACCCGATAAACGTAAACCATTTTCTCCTACCAGCGTGTTTATTCCGTCTGGCATTTCATTGATAAAGCCTTCCGCGTTCGCTGCTTTCATTGCAGCACGAATATCGTCTTCTTTAGTCTCTCCAGTGAAACCATAAGTAATATTAGCCGCAATCGTATCATTAAACAGGGTGACATCCTGACTGACCAAGGCGATATTCTTGCGTAGGCCTGCTAGTGAAATATCAAGAATATTATGACCATCAATCGTAATGCTGCCTTCGCTAACATCGTATAATCGAGGAAGTAAACTAGCAAGAGTCGTTTTTCCACTACCGGATGCACCCACCAATGCGATGGTCTGATGAGGCTGTATATCTAGTGTGATCTTCTTTAGTGCATGTTTTTCTTCTGCGCCATACTGAAAGGATACTGCATTGAATTTAATATGTCCGGTATACACTTCACTGCTTGATTCTTTTACAGCATCCACCTCTGCGGGCGTATCAATCAATCCAAAAACACTCTCCGCTGCTGCTAGGCTACGTTGCAATGGCTCATTTACTTTTGTTAATCGTTTTATTGGTGATAGCACCAAACCAAGTGCCGTAAAGAATGACATAAACTCACCCACCGTCATTTGCTCGGCTTCTATACGGTGTGTGGTTAGATAAATGATCAATGCCATTACAAAGGCACTAATCACCTCGACACTGGGAACACTAATTGCTGCTGCGGTTTTGAACTTCATCTGGTAACGCCGTACCCAATTTGCAACCTCATACAAACGTTTGTTTTCATATGCTTGGCCGCCAAAAATCTTTACTTCTCGTTGTCCACGAATGGATTCACCTAACACATGGTTTAGATCACCAAAGCTGTGTTGTAGTTCACGACTTAAAATTCTGAGACGTTTACCAATAACAATCACGATGAGCGCCACAACCGGAACCAGAGCGAAAAGAATCAAGCTAAGCTTCCAGTCTAGATAGAACATCCAAGCAATTAAACCGACAACTTGAACGGTGTCTCTTACCAGCACGATGAGTACATCGGTAGCAGATGCGGTTACCTGAGTCACGTCATTGGTGAATTTTGAAATGGTTTTACCCACAGTGTTGTTATCAAAATAACGTGTTGGCAAGGATAAAACGCGATCGAACATTTCCACTCTAAAATCCATCACAACTTTAGAGGAAACCCAAGCAAACGCAATACTGCTGGTGAAGGTGGTAATCGCCCTGATGAGAAACAAAACGACTAAAACAATAGGCATCCAGAAAATATAAACGGGGTCTTTTTCTACAAAAGCCCCATCTAGTAATGACTTCATCATAGCTGCGATAGCGGGCTGAGTTAATGCGAGTAAAACGGTTGTGATAATACCCACTGCAAAGTACAACTTGTAAGGTTTTAGGTAGCTTAATAACCTCAGGTAAAGTTGCTTACTTTCATATGTATTTGTGGTTGTAATAATAACTGTCCTGCTCTGGGTTTAAGCCGAAGATGATAGCATAGACTGCACTTTTGGGTTAAGTCTAGGAGCTTTTCCGCAGTAGGCTCACTGTTCTCGGACAAGCTCCTAGAGAGGCGCTAGAGTCTCAATTTCACTGTACAGATACCTTAGAAATTCACTAACCTTAGTATTTTTTCCTCAACATGCTCTGGGGTAATGCCCTCTAAACAAGCCAGTGTTCCTAAGGGACATTTTCTTTTAAAACAGGGGCTGCATTCAAGCCCCAGATTAATGATTTCATTGTTTGTGGAAAGCGGTGGAGTAAAGAACGGGTCTGAGGAACCATACAAAGCAACTAAAGGCGTATCCACAGCAGCGGCAATGTGCATCAGACCGGAATCATTAGAGACAACAACCGTCGCCGCTTGTAATAAAGCAATCACCTCTTTCAAGCTGGTTGTTCCTGTTAAATCTTGCAACTCAGGTGGTGATCCTGCTTGTGAAACAATACCAGCCGCCACAAGTTTATCTTTTTCAGAGCCTAAAATAATCACCTGATAGCCTTTGTCCGACATGGTTTTAGTCAGCTCGGCATTGTATTTTTCAGGCCAGCGTTTGGCTGAGCCATATTCCGCACCTGGGCAAAGTGCTAAAATGGGCTTAGCTTTTTTCATCGCAAACTTATCCAGTGTTGCTCTCAAGAAACTTTGATCTATCTGTATGCTTGGGAAATCATATTCTGGCGCAACGTCAGGATGCTGTTGATGCCCTAATGCCACGAATCTTTGCACTGTCATAGTCAATGTGGTTTTATTTAATATCCTCATATCATTGATCAAACCATACCGCATTTCACCTTTATAACCGGTACGTTTTTGAATCTTCGCCCAGAAAGGAACGAGTGCGGATTTCAATGAATTAGGCAAAGTAATAGCCCAGTCATAACCCTTGTTGCGTAATGATTTTCCTAATTGATAGCGCTCTTTCAGGCCTAACTTTCCATGCCCTAATGGCATAACAATAGAATTATTTACTTCTGGCATAGATGCTAATAATGGCTCGCTCCAGGCAGGTGCTAATACATCAATAACCAGCT